>NZ_JAVTJF010000009.1:0-205825 GCF_031843905.1 Aeromicrobium sp. WCS2018Hpa-31
AGTGAATCATCGGGATCTCATGCCGCGCGGCTCGTACTCTTCGCTCTTCTCGACGGGGGGAGCGGCATGAGCGAGCGCCAGCGAGTGAATCATCGGGATCTCATGCCGCGCGGCTCGTACTCTTCGCTCTTCTCGACGAGGGGCGCGGCATGATCGACTGGGGCGTCGCGCAGGGCACGGCGACGAAGCTGTCACGTCCGGGGCCCGACCTGTCGCCGGCGGAGGCCGACGACGTCGTCGGCGAGCTGCGGGAGGCGGCGGCCCGGGCCACCGGCCCGGTCCGCGAGTTCTCCGACCTCCACGCACCCGACACCGTCCAGGCGCAGGCGCCGGTGCTCGTGGTCGACCGGCCTCGATGGATCGAGGCGAACCTCGGCACCTTCGAGGTGCTCATGGACCCGGTCGTGGCCCGCATCGAGGCGGGGCGGCCGCGCAGCGGTCTGGCCCACGCCGTCGGCAGCCGGGTGAGCGGTGCCGAGATCGGCGGACTGGTGGCCCTGCTGTCGGGCAAGGTGCTGGGCCAGTTCGACCCGTTCTGGACCGGGCCGCGCGGCGAGGGCGGCCGGCTCATGCTCGTCGCGCCGAACATCGTCCACGTGGAACGCTCGCTCGACGTCGAACCGCACGACTTCCGTCTGTGGGTGTGCCTGCACGAGGAGACCCACCGGGTGCAGTTCACGGCCGTGCCGTGGATGCGCGACCACGTCCGCGGCCTCATCGACGAGCTGACCGCCGCCACGGACCTCGACTCCGAGGCCGTGCAGCGCTTCCTCACCGAGGGCGTGGGCGAGCTGGTCAAGGTCCTGCGGGGCACCTCCGACGCCTCCCTCGCCGAGCTGTTCCAGAACGAGCGGCAGAAGGCCGTCGTCGACCGGATCACCGGCGTCATGTCGCTGCTCGAGGGCCACGCCGACGTCGTCATGGACGGCGTGGGGCCCGACGTGATCCCGTCGGTGGCCACGATCCGCAAGCGGTTCGACCAGCGACGTCAGGGCGGCGGCGGGCTCGACCGGGTCCTGCGGCGTCTGCTGGGCCTGGAGTCCAAGATGCGCCAGTACCGCGACGGCGCCGTGTTCGTCCGCGAGGTCAACGAGAAGGTCGGGCTGTCGGGCTTCAACGCGGTGTGGGAACGTCCGGAGAACCTGCCCGACCGCGCCGAGATCCTCGACCCCGCCGCCTGGGTGGCGCGGGTGCACGGCTGAGCGACGGGCCGGGAGCCGCGGCGTGAGGCTGCTCGACGCGGAAGCGCGTGGTCGGGCGGGCGTGCGCGACGTCCTCGCCGACGTCGCACCGGACGCACCGGTGGTGCTCGGCGTCTCCGGCGGAGCCGACTCGCTCGCGCTGGCGGTCTGCGCCGCGTTCGTGGCCGACCGTGACGACCGAAGGGCGCGCGTCGTGGTGGTCGACCACGGTCTCCAGGACGGGTCGGACGCGGTGGCGGCCCGTGCGGTCGAGCAGGTGCGCTCGCTCGGCCTGCCCGGCGACACGGTCCGTGTGCAGGTGGGGACCGTCGGCGGACCCGAGGCCGCAGCGCGTGCGGCACGCCGGGCGGCCCTGCTCGAGGCCGCGGGTGGCGACGGCGTGGTGCTGCTGGCGCACACCCTCGACGACCAGGCCGAGACGGTGCTGCTCGGACTGGGCCGGGGCTCGGGGCCGAGGTCGCTCTCCGGCATGGCAGCGCGCGACGGGCGCTGGCGTCGGCCGTTCCTCGGTCTGCGCCGGTCCGACACCGAGGCGGTGTGCCGGGCCCACGACCTGTCGTGGTGGACCGACCCGCACAACACCGACCCCGCCTACCGTCGTGCCCGGCTCCGGCACGAGGTGCTCCCCCTGCTCGACGACGTGCTGGGCTCGGGGGTGCCGGAGGCGCTCGCCCGCACCGCCGACCAGCTGCGGCACGACACCGCGCTGCTCGACGAGCTGGCGAGCCAGGTCGAGGACGCCGCCGACGTCGCGACGCTCGTGGCACTCCCGCCTGCGCTGCGGTCCCGGGTGCTCCGCCGACTCGCGCTCGAGGCCGGCGCCGTTGCCGGGGAGCTCGGCTCGGTCCACCTCGCCGCGCTCGACCGCCTCGTCACCGACTGGCGCGGCCAGGACCGGGTCGAGCTGCCCGGTCGCGTCGCACTGACGCGGACGGCAGGCCGACTCCACCGGATCGACGGCGGTCCCTGATCCGATCGGGGCGGTCCTCGTCCGTGCCGAGGGGTGCTGTGGCAGGCTGAGTCCGTGGACATCCAGCACGTCGAGTCCGACCTCGACCTCGACCAGACCCTGTTCACCGAGGAGCAGATCGTCGCGCGGCTGCGCGAGATCGCGCGCCAGGTCGAGACGGACTACGCCGGTCGCGACCTGCTCCTGGTCGGCGTGCTCAAGGGCGCCGTCATGGTGATGGCCGACCTCGCGCGCAGCTTCGACCGCCACGTCGAGATGGACTGGATGGCGGTCTCGTCCTACGGCTCCGGCACCACGTCGTCCGGCGTGGTCCGCATCCTCAAGGACCTCGACACCGATATCTCCGGCCGCGACGTCCTCATCGTCGAGGACATCATCGACACCGGCCTGACGCTGTCGTGGCTCGTGACCAACCTGCGCTCCCGCGGTCCGGCCTCGGTCGAGATCGCCACGCTCCTGCGCAAGCCCGACGCGCTGCAGATGGACGTCGACGTGAAGTACGTCGGCTTCGACATCCCCAACGCGTTCGTCGTGGGCTACGGCCTGGACTACTCCGAGCAGTACCGCAACCTGCGCAGCATCGGGACGCTGGCGCCCCACGTGTACTCCTGAGCACGTCCCGATCCACCGCGGGAACGTCACGGTTCGCGTGAGCGTTCTGCCAGTACGGGATCGGCAGGTCGGACTTCGTCCTGACGTGTACGGTTCCTGTGTCGGCGGCGAGGGCCGCCGACCGAGCACACGAGGAGGAGTGGGCCCCACCGGCCCGTGTCCATGAACGCCAAGCGCCTGTTCCGCGGTCCCTGGGTCTGGATCGTCCTCATCCTCGTCCTCGTCGTCGTCACCCTCCAGTTCTCCGGACGGGCCGACGGCTTCAAGGAGGTCCGCACGGCCACGATGGTCGGCTACCTCGACGACGGCACGATCTCGGAGATGACCTTCGTCGAAGGTGACCAGGAGATCCAGGCGACCCTCGACGACGGCACCAAGGTGCGCGCGAAGTTCCTCGCCGGCCAGGGTGACCGCCTCGTCGAGAAGGCCGAGGCCGAGGTCGTCGACAAGAAGCTCAAGACCTTCGACGTCAAGGTCCCCACCACCGGGTTCCTCACCTACCTGGCCAGCTCGATCCTGCCGATCCTGCTGCTGGTCGGTCTCTTCCTGTTCATCATGACCCGCTTCCAGGGCGGCGGCGGTGGCGTCATGAAGTTCGCCAAGTCGCGTGCGAAGCTCATCACGAAGGACACCCCGCAGACCACGTTCGCCGACGTCGCGGGCTGCGACGAGGCCATCGAGGAGCTCGGCGAGATCAAGGAGTTCCTGTCGGAGCCGGCCAAGTTCCAGGCCGTCGGCGCCAAGATCCCCAAGGGCGTGCTGCTCTACGGCCCGCCCGGCACCGGCAAGACGCTGCTGGCCCGCGCCGTGGCCGGCGAGGCCGGCGTGCCGTTCTACTCCATCTCCGGCTCCGACTTCGTCGAGATGTTCGTGGGCGTGGGCGCCAGCCGCGTGCGCGACCTGTTCGAGCAGGCCAAGGAGAACGCCCCGGCGATCGTCTTCATCGACGAGATCGACGCGGTCGGCCGCCACCGCGGCACCGGCATGGGCGGCGGCCACGACGAGCGCGAGCAGACCCTCAACCAGCTGCTCGTCGAGATGGACGGCTTCGACGTGCGCGGCGGCGTCATCCTCATCGCGGCCACCAACCGGCCCGACGTGCTCGACCCCGCCCTGCTGCGTCCCGGCCGCTTCGACCGCCAGATCGGCGTGGAGGCTCCCGACCTCAAGGGCCGCGAGACGATCCTCAAGGTGCACGCCCGCGGCAAGCCGATCGGCCCCGACGTCGACCTCGAGAGCGTGGCCCGACGTACTCCCGGCTTCAGCGGCGCCGACCTCGCCAACGTGCTCAACGAGGCCGCCCTGCTCACGGCGCGCAACAGCGACAAGGTCATCACCGACGCCGCGCTCGACGAGGCCATCGACCGCGTCATGGCCGGTCCGCAGAAGCGCACGCGCTTGATGAACGAGAAGGAACGGCTGGTCACGGCCTACCACGAGGGCGGACACGCCCTGGTGGCCGCGGCGCTCCCGCAGAGCGACCCGGTGCACAAGATCACGATCCTGCCCCGTGGGCGCGCCCTCGGCTACACGATGGTGCTGCCCGACGAGGACAAGTACAGCCAGACGCGCGCCGAGCTGCAGGACAAGCTGGCGTACATGCTCGGTGGCCGCGCTGCGGAGGAGCTGGTCTTCCACGACCCGACCACCGGCGCGGGCAACGACATCGAGAAGGCCACGGGCCTGGCCCGGGCCATGGTCACCCAGTACGGCATGAGCGAGCGCGTGGGCGCCATCAAGCTGGGCAGCGACAACAGCCAGCCCTTCCTCGGCGGCGGCATGGGCATGGGCCACACCCGCGACTACTCCGAGCGGGTGGCCGCCGTGGTCGACGAGGAGGTCTCCTCGCTCATCGCCCACGCCCACCAGGAGGCGTTCGACATCCTCGCGGAGAACCGCGACGTGCTCGACTCCCTCGTCCTGGAGCTCATGGAGAGGGAGACCCTCGACAAGCGCGAGGTCGCCCGCATCTTCGAGCCGCTGCGCCGGCGCGAGGTGCGTCCGGCCTGGACCGGCTCGGACACGCGGCAGCCGTCGGACCAGCCCCCGGTCGAGGCGCCGGAGGCGGCACGGCTCAAGGAGCCCGAGACCGAGGGCATCGTCGTCGGTCCCGACACCGGACCGGACGCGCCGCCCCCGGACGATCCCATTCCGCAGGGCCCGGTCGGGCCGGCGTGAGGACGAGGACAGCATGAGCGTCGACGTCGAGCGCGCCGCAGCGGCGGTGCGCGAGCTGCTGATCGCCGTCGGGGAGGACCCCGACCGTGACGGCCTGAAGGAGACCCCGGACCGCGTGGCCCGGTCGTACGCCGAGCTGCTGGCCGGTCTCGACCAGGACCCGCGCGAGGTCCTCACGGCCACGTTCGACGTCGGCCACGACGAGCTGGTGCTCGTGAAGGACATCGAGCTGTGGTCGATGTGCGAGCACCACCTGGTGCCCTTCACCGGGGTCGCCCACGTGGGCTACATCCCCCGCGCCGACGGGTTCGTCACCGGCCTGTCCAAGCTGGCACGGCTCGTCGACGTCTTCGCCCGGCGCCCCCAGGTGCAGGAGCGGCTCACCACGCAGATCGCCGACGCTCTCATCGAGGTGCTGGAGCCGCGCGGCGTCATCGTCGTGATCGAGGCCGAGCACCTGTGCATGACCATGCGCGGGGTCCGCAAGGGCGGTGCCCGCACGGTCACGAGCGCGGTGCGGGGACAGCTGCGCGACCCCGCCACCCGGGCCGAGGCCATGGGGCTGATCACGAGCGGCGGCGCTCGGTGACCGGGGCCTGATGGTGGGCCTCGCTCCCGCGCAGGTGCTGGAGCCCATCGGGCGGTGCCGGGTCATGGGCGTCGTCAACGTCACGCCCGACTCGTTCTCCGACGGCGGACGCTGGTTCGACCTCGACAGCGCGGTCCGGCACGGGCGTGAGCTCGCCCAGGCCGGCGCCGACCTCGTCGACGTGGGTGGTGAGTCCACGCGCCCCGGCGCGGTGCGCGTCGACCGCGACGAGGAGCTGCGCCGCGTCGTGCCCGTGGTGCGCGAGCTGGCTGCCGACGGCGTGGCCGTCTCGGTCGACACGATGCGCGCCGACGTGGCCGAGGCGGCGCTGGACGCTGGTGCCGTCCTGGTGAACGACGTGTCCGGCGGCCGTGCCGACGCCCGCATGGTGCCGCTCGCCGCCGAGCGCGACGTCCCGCTGGTGCTCATGCACTGGCGCGGCCACGCCGACCGGATGCAGGACCTCACCCACTACGACGACGTCGTCGCCGACGTGGTCGCCGAGCTCTCCGAGCGGGTCGAGGAGGCCCTGGCCGCGGGAGTCGACCGGTCCCGCCTCGTGGTCGACCCCGGTCTCGGCTTCTCCAAGACCGGTGGCCAGAACTGGACCGTGCTCGCCACGCTCTCCGCCTTCACCGCGCTGGGCCTCCCGATGCTCGTGGCGGCCAGCCGCAAGCGCTTCCTCGGCGAGCTCCTCGCAGATGCCGACGGCACGCTGCGGCCCACCGAGGGTCGGGAGGCGGCCACCGTCGCCCTGTCCACGCTGGCCGCGCAGGCCGGGGCGTGGGCCGTGCGGGTGCACGAGGTGGCCGCGTCGGCCGACGCCGTGCGGGTGGTCGCGCGGATCGCGCAGGAGTCCGTCCCAGGGGGTGTCGACCATGGCCGCTGACGTGCTGGCGCGTCACCGCGCGTTCTACGACGCGGTGGAGTCCGGCGACCTCGACCTCATGAGCTCGCTGTGGGTGGACTCGCCCAGCGCCCTGTGCGTGCACCCCGGCGCCGAGGCCATCGAGGGCACCGACGCGGTGCTGCGCTCGTGGGCGCTCGTCATGGCGAACGTGGAGTACATCCAGTTCTTCCTCACCGACGTCCAGGTGTCCTGGCCGCTGGGCTCCGAGGCCGACCTGGCCCTCGTCACGTGCACCGAGAACATCCTCTCGGGGGAGGGCACCGAGTCACCGGAGCAGTTCTCCGGCGGCAAGGCGATCTGCACGTCGGTGCTCGTCCGGTCCGGCGGCGTGTGGCGACTGTGGTCGCGGCACGCCTCGCCGGTGCTCGACATCGACCCCGAGGCTCCCGAGGAGCCCGGCATGACGGAACAGCCCTGATGGAGGAGCACTGATGGCATGTCCTGACGGTCTCGACCGCATCGACCTGAGCGGCGTGACGGCCTTCGGCCACCACGGTGTGCTCGAGCACGAGCGCCGGTTCGGCCAGACCTTCGTGGTCGACGTGAGCCTCGGCATCGACCTGGGACCGGCCGGGTCGAGCGACGACCTGACGGCGACCGTCAACTACGCCGAGGTCGCCGAGATGGTCCAGGCCGTGGTCACCGGGGAGCCGGTGGACCTGATTGAGTCCCTCGCCCTCCGTATGGTGGACTGGTGCCTGGCACGTCCGTCCGTGGAATGGGCGAGCGTGACCGTGCACAAGCCCCAAGCGCCCATCGCGGTGACGTTCTCCGACGTCAGCGTGACGATAGAGCGGAGCCACCAGTGACCGAATCGCCCACGCCGTACGTGCTGGACGCCGACACCATGACGGGTGGCATGCGTCCCATCCGCCAGGCCGTCATCGCGATCGGGTCGAACCTGGGTGACCGGCTGAACCGTCTCCAGGGCGCGGTCTCCGCCCTCGAGGACACCCCTGAGGTCCAGGTCGTGTCCGTGTCGTCGGTCTACGAGACCGAGCCGGTCGGCACGCCCGACGGGTCGGGGGCCTTCCTCAACGCCGTCGTGCTCCTCGACACGACCCTCACGGTGCACACGCTGCTCGACCGCGCCCACGCCATCGAGGACGCCTTCGGACGCGAGCGCTCGGAGCCGGGCGCCCCGCGCACCCTCGACGTCGACCTGGTCGTCGTCGGCGACCGCATCGCCGATGACGAGACCCTCACGCTGCCGCACCCGCGGGCGCACGAGCGTGGCTTCGTGCTCGTCCCGTGGCTCGAGATCGACCCCGAGGGCGAGATCCCCGGCAAGGGATTCGTGGCCGACCTCGTCGGCGACGTCGACACGTCCGGCGTCGTCCGGCGAGAGGATCTCGAGATCCTTCTGTGATGCACGCCGGGCGGACGACCGCCGTCCACGTCGCCGCCCTGGTCGCCGTAGGGCTGCTGCTGGGATCGGTCGTCCGGCCCGTCTCGTTGCGTCTCGGCATGTCGCCGCCGCGGCCCGGCTGGCTGGTGGCCGTGCTGCTCCTGGCGCTGGCGGCCCTCGTGGCCGCGGTCGCGTGGAGCACCTGGCAGAGCCTGCACCAGCACAAGCAGCGCATGACCTCCCAGCACGCCGTGACCCTGCTCGCCATGGCGAAGGCGTGCAGCATCGTCGGGGCGCTCTCGGTGGGCGCCTACGGCGGCTTCGCGCTCTCCTTCGTGCGTGACTGGGACACGATGTTCGGGCAGGACCGGGTGCTGCAGGGTGGTCTCGCCTCCGTCTCCGGCCTCCTCCTGCTCGTCGCAGCGCTCCTGCTCGAGCGCACCCTGCACGTGCCCCAGCCCGACGACGAGGACGACGACGCCCCTCCCGGCGCCGCGACGGCGGCGTAGCTCGGCCGGGTCGCCGGACCGCCTTGGAGTGACGCCGATCCGCCCCCATCGGTGGATCGTCAACCGCAGGTCGCGTTTTGATGTTGCGCATCCACCGATGGCGGGGGACGTGGTGGTCATTGGTGCATCGTCAACCGCAGGTCGCGTTCTGATGTTGCGCATCCACCGATGGCGGGGGACGTGGTGGTCATCGGTGGATCGTCAACCGCAGGTCGCGTTCTGATGTTGCGCATCCACCGATGGGCGGCGGGGCGTACTGCTCAGACCAGCGTGGCGCGCAGCGTGTCGAGCCCGACGGAGCCGAGGCTCAGCGCCCGGCGGTGGAACTCCTTGAGATCCGGACCGTGCTCGCGGACCCAGGCGTCGCGGACCTGCTCCCAGATGCGCTGGCCGACCTTGTAGCTGGGCGCCTGGCCCGGCCAGCCGAGGTAGCGGTTCACCTCGAAGCGCACGAACGGGGCGTTCATGTTCACGTGCTCGGCCATGAACGCGAAGGCGTGCTCGGCGGTCCAGGGACCGTCGCCGTCGGGTCGGGGCAGCTCGAGGTGCACGCCGAGGTCGAGCACCACCCGGGCCGCCCGCATGCGCTGGCCGTCGAGCATGCCGAGCCGGTCGGCGGGGGAGTCGAGGTAGCCCAGGTCGGCCATGAGCCGCTCGGCGTACAACGCCCAGCCCTCGCCGTGTCCGGAGGTCCAGAGGGCCCCGCGACGCCAGGCGTTCAGCTCGGCGGCGTTCCACACCGCGTAGCCGCACTGGAGGTGGTGGCCGGGCACGCCCTCGTGGTAGACGGTGGTCAGCTCGCGCCAGGTGTCGAACTCCGTGACCCCCTCCGGCACGCTCCACCACATGCGCCCCGGGCGGGCGAAGTCGTCGCTCGGCGGCGTGTAGTAGATGCCGCCCTCCTGTGTGGGCGCGATGCGGCACTCGAGCGAGCGCATGATGTCGGGCACGTCGAAGTGGGTGCGGCCCAGCTCCTCGACGGCGCGGTCGCTCGTCTCCTGCATCCAGGCCTGCAGGGCGTCGGTGCCCACCAGCCGGTGCTCGGGGGAGGACTCGAGGTGCGCGACGGCCTCGGCCACCGACGCCCCGGGCAGGACCTGCTGCGCGACGGCCTCCTGCTCGCGGACCATGCGGTCGAGCTCCTCGAGCCCCCAGTCGTACGTCTCCTCGAGGTCGACGGCCGCGCCCAGGAAGCCGCGCGAGGCGAGGGCGTAGCGGTCGCGGCCGCAGGCGTCGCGCTCTCGGGCCGCCGGGGCCAGCTCGTCGGCCAGGAAGGTCGCCAGCTCGGCGTACGCGGCCCGCGCACCGTCGGCGCCGCGCCGCAGGTCGGCCTGCAGCGACGTCGGCACGGCTGCGGACGCGGCGGCGTCGGCCAGCTCGTCGAAGAACGCGCCGGCCTCGGCCTGGCGTCGGGCCTGTTCGACGACCTCGACCACCTGGCGGCGCGCCGGGGTGTCGCCGGCGCGGATCCCGGAGCGCAGCGACTCGGTGTACCCGGCGAGCGCACCCGGCAGGTTCGCGAGGCGGGTGGCGACACCGGACCAGCCGTCGACGTCGTCGCGCGGCATCAGGTCGAAGACGTCGCGCACGTTCTGCACGGGGGAGGCGATCACGTTGAGGTCGCTGCGCCAGGTGCCGGCGTCGTGCTCCTCGACGTGCAGGTCGAGCACGCGCACGAGCTCCGCGTGCGTGACGACGTCGACCGCGTCGCGAGGCTCCACGTGGTCGAGTCGGCGACGCATGGCGCGGGCTGCGTCGGCGTACGCCTCGTGCCCCGACGGCGACAGGTCGGCGTACTCGCCTTCGCGTCCGGGCCGACCGAGCTCCACGTGCCACTCGGGCTGGTGCTCGAGCATCACGTCGAGCCACTCCTCGGCCAGGACGTCGACGGCCGACGGGACCCGCCCGGACCCCTGCGATCCCGACTCCTGCCGCCCCGAGGCGTCAGCCACGACCGACCGCCCTCCTGACTCGGGCGACGAAGCGCCGCCACCGGGTGTTCTCCAACGACTCGACACGGCGCGCCAGCGCGGCGACCGCGTCGGCGTTGGCGGCGTCGCGGGCCTTCGCGTCGTCGGCCAGCCGCGCGTGGCGGCTGCCCGCCCCGCGCCATGCGGGGTGCGGGAAGGGCGGCTCGTACCGCTGCGGGTGCCGCGTGATGTCGAGGACCATCCCCTCGCGCAGCCACTGCAGGCGTGCGGCCACCTGGTCGAGCCCCGGCGCGGCGAGCGTGTGCACCGCCGGCGGCAGGTCCACCGCGGCGAGGCGTTCGTCGAAGGACTCGGCGCTGGTGCCGGGCGACCACCGGTGGGTGAGGCCGTTGCGCTCCAGGAAGGCGGTGTACCGGGCGAAGCCGGCCGGCAGCTCGGAGTGGAAGGCGTCGAGGTCGGCCGCGGCGTGCAGCTCGTCGGCGTGCAGCCCGGCGGTGGCCTCGTCGAACGCCGACACCACGCGGTGCGGCATGCGGTGGTACTCGGCCAGCTCGAGGGTCCGCGAGTCGTGGGCCAGCAGCACGGCCGGCGTGCCGCCGAGCAGCCCCGCGACGTTGCCGTGGAAGCGCGTGCCGTACACGAAGTCGACCTGGGCGAGGTCGCGGTACCAGGTCCAGGTGTCGAGGTACAGCCGCAGCCGATCCTGCTGGTAGAGCGGGTGGTGCAGGTGGACGGGCACGGTGGGGTCGTCGACGTGCGGGTGCGGGACGCCCCAGAGCATGGCCCGCAGGTCGTGCGCGTCCTGGCCGACGGCCACGAGGTTCGGGTGCCGCTCGCCCTGCCGGGTGACGAAGTCGCCGATGCCCGGCACCTCGGGCGTGAAGTTGAGGGCCAGGGCCGCGTCGTCGCCGAGGGCGGTCACGCGCCGCTCGACGCGGTGGTCCGGCCCCCAGAGGAACAGCGAGGGGCAGCCGATGACGTCGACCACGTCGTCGCCGAACCCGAGGAGTGCCAGGTGGCGTCGGGTGAAGTCGCCGCGCACGCCGATGGAGGCGGAGCGCTCGAGCACGGCGGAGACGAAGCGCCTCACGGGGTCGGCGATCTCGCCCAGGGACTCCGGGCCCTCGCCGTGCGGTGCCTGCGAGCCGATGCCGACCACGGTGACGGGGATGGTGAGCTGCTCGACGAGCTCGGTGAGCGCCGTCAGGTGACGCACGAACTGCGGTCGGAACGCGTTCGCCATCGGCACCACGAGGTGGTCGAACTCGGCGTTGATCCGCTCGGCGTCGCCGGGCTCGGGCGAGCGCCGCTCCGAGAGCGTGCTCGAGCTGACCAGCTCGGTGCCGTCGACGGCCAGGGACCGCCACACCGAGTGCTGGAAGAGGTAGTTGCCGGAGTTGGAGTTGAAGACGTCCTGCGTGAGGGTCGTCTCCGCGCCCACCGGGGTGAACGGGTCCTTGCCGGAGCGGACCAGCAGACGAGGCATGGCGCCAGTCTGTCAGAGGCCGTGCTCACGACGGCGGGGTCGCGTCGCCGCGTCCGAGGAGGGTCAGAGGATGAAGCGGAACAGCGGGCTGTCGCTCTCGATCCGCTCGATGCGCGGCGGTGCGGCCTCCATGCGTTCGAGCAGGGCCGGGAGGTCGTCGGCGCGGGCCAGCTCGATGCCCACGAGGGCGGGACCGGTCTCGCGGTTGCTGTGCTTGACGTACTCGAACAGGGCGATGTCGTCGTCGGGGCCGAGCACCTCGTCGAGGAAGCGTCGCAGCGCACCCGGCTCCTGTGCGAACTCGACGAGGAAGTAGTGCTTGCGGCCCTCGTGCACGAGCGAGCGCTCCACGACGTCGGCGTACCGGCTGACGTCGTTGTTGCCGCCGGACAGGATGCACAGCACGCGCGAGCCGGGCGCCACCGTGAGCAGGGAGCCCAGCACCGACGTGGCGAGAGCGCCTGCGGGCTCGGCGATGATGCCGTCGCTCTGGTACAGCGCGAGCATCTCGCTGCACACCTGGCCCTCCGGGACGCCGAGCATCTGCACGGCCGTGGAGCCGTCGCCGCGCACGGTGTCGAGGGTGTGCCGACCCGCGCGCCGCACCGCTGCGCCGTCGACGAAGGTGTCGATCTCGGGCAGCGTCACCGGCTCGCCGGCCGCGAGCGCCGCCGCCATGGACGTCGCCCCGGCGGGCTCCACGCCCACGACCCGGACCCCGGGATGGCGCTCGCGGAGCCAGGCCATGCTGCCGGCGAGGAGGCCGCCTCCGCCGACGGGCACCACGAGCACGTCGGGGACGGGCTCGCCGAGCCGCTGCAGCTGGTCGAACGCCTCCTGCACGACCGTGCCCTGGCCGGCGATCGTGCGCGGGTCGTCGAAGGCCGGCACCAGGGTGGCGCCGTCGAGCGCCTCGCGGGTGGCTGCCGCCGACACGTCGTCGTAGGTCTCGCCGTCGAGGATCATCTCGATGGCGTCGCCGCCGATGCTCGCGATCCGGTCGCGCTTCTGGTGGGGCGTCGTGCGGGGCAGGTGCACGCGGCCGCGCACTCCGAGCGCGGCGCACGCGAACGCCACGCCCTGGGCGTGGTTCCCTGCGCTCGCGGTGACCACGCCGGCAGCCCGTGCGGCGTCGTCGAGCTGCGCGATGAGGTTGTACGCGCCCCGCGCCTTGTAGGAGCGCACGACCTGCAGGTCCTCCCGCTTGAGCCAGACGTCGGCACCCGTGACCTCGCTCAGCCGCGCGCTGCGCTCGACCGGGGTGGCGGTCACCACGCCGGCCAGCCGCTCCGCGGCCGCCTCGACGTCGTCGGCCGTGACCAGGAGGCCGTCGGCCTCGGCCTGTGCGTCGGTGCTCATGGTGCTTGTCTACCCGACGTTATGCTCGCGGCGTGCCCCGCCCGCCCGTCCGTCGCCTCGTCCGCGGTGCCGTCGGCCGGGCCGCCCGTCGGGTCCGCGACCTGCGCGGGCCGACGCTCAGCGTCGTGATGCCCGTGTACCAGGGCGAGGAGCACCTGGCAGCGGCCCTGGAGTCGGTGCTCGGGCAGCGCTACCGCCACCTCGAGGTCGTGGTCGTCGACGACGGCTCGACGGACGGCAGCAGGGCCATCGCCGACGAGGTCGCGGCGCGCGACCCGCGCGTGGTGGTGCTCTCGCAGCCGAACGCCGGCCAGAGCGCGGCCCGCAACCGTGGTGTCGAGGTGGCCACCGGCACCTACCTCACGTTCGTGGACGCCGACGACGTCGTGACCCGCGAGGGTCTCGACGCGGCCGTGCGCGGGCTGGAGCGCAGCGGCTCCGACCTCGCCGTGCTGCCCTACCAGCGACTCGAGGGCGGGACCGTGGTGCGGCCCGCGCCGTGGATCCGGGCGCTGCACGCGCGGCCGGTGGAGGGCGTCACGGTCTCGGAACGGCCCGACGTGCTCGTCCACGCCATCGCCTGCGCCAAGGTGTTCCGGCGCACCTTCTGGGACGCGGCCGGTCTGGCGTTCCCGCCCGGGGTCATCTACGAGGACCAGATCCTCACGGCCCAGGCGTTCCGCGAGGCCGCGGGCATCGACGTGACCTCCACGATGGCCTACTCCTGGCGGCGGCAGGCCGCCTCCACGTCGCAGGGGCAGGTGACCGTCGAGAACGTGACGGCCCGCATGGACGCCGCCGACGAGTCGCTCCGCCTGCTCGAGCCGCTGCCCGCCGTCCGCGAGGAGCGGGCGCTGCAGCTGCTCAAGCACAACGTCCCCAACTCCACGCTCAAGCTCGAGCGCGCCGACGACGCCTACCTCGGGGTCCTCGTGGAGCGGATCCCTCGGCTCGTGGCGGCGGTGGCCCCCGACCGCTACGTCCGCGAGGTGCCGGCCCAGCACCGCGTCATGAACGCCCTGCTGGACCAGGCCCGCACCACCGGCGACCTCGAGCCCGTCTGGCGGTTCGTGCGCGCGGAGGGCCTGCAGTCGCAGCTGTTCGACCTGGTACCCACGTCCGACGGCCCGGCGGTCGACCTGCCGGGGCGCCTCGACGACGGTCTCGACCCCGTGACCTACCTGGCCACCGCCGAGCAGGTGCGGCTTCGCACGACCGTGCGCGAGGTCCTGGCCGGACCCGACGAGCTCGTGGTCGACGTGCGGGCCTGGTTCCCCCACGCCGACGTGGCCGCCGCGTCGCTCACGTCGCGGGTGCTCACGGGCCGCGACACGGCAGCCGGCGAGGTCGAGCGGACCGGCGACGCCGCCGCCTTCACGTCGCGGGCGGGCACCGTCCGCGGCTACCCGGGCTCGGGCTGGCGACTGCGGTTCCCGGCCCCCGTCACCCGGCGCTGCGAGCTGGTGCTGACGCTGACCGTCGACGGACCCGAGGGCTTGCACCTCGAGGGCCTGCGGAGCCACCGGCTCACGCTGTGACCCTCGCCACCTCCGTGCCACTGTGCGCCGCCGGACGACGGTCGTAGACTGACGGTGTCAGCAGTCTGGTACCCGTTCGCGGGACTGGAACGAGAGGCACTCCCCATGACGCATCCACGTCAGCACGACCCTGCGCGTGAGCGCTCGATCGACGGCCCTGCGCGCGAGCGCACCACGGATGATGCTGCGCGTGAGCGCACCTCGGACGATGCTGCGCGTGAGCGCACCACGGACGATGCTGCGCGCGAGCGCACCACCTACGGCGTCGTCGGCGCCGGCCGGGTCGGCTCCGTCCTGGCCGCCCGGCTGCGCGCCGCCGGCCGCGACGTCGTGGGCATCAGCGCCCGTTCCGACGCCTCCGCCCTGCGCGCCCGCACCCTCGTGCCCGACGTGCCGGTGCTGTCGCCTGCCGAGGTCGCCGTGCGCAGCGACGTGCTGGTGCTCGCCGTCCCCGACGACGCCCTCGTGGCCGTGTCCGAGGAGCTCTCGACGGTGCTGCGTCCCGGCCAGGTGGTCGTGCACACGAGCGGGCGGCACGGTCTGGACGCCCTCCGGTCCGCGGCGCGCGTCGGCGCGCGCCCGGTGGCCCTGCACCCGGCCATGACGTTCACCGGCTCGTCGGTCGACCTGGGTCGCTCGTGCGCCATGGGCCTCACGGCCGGCGACGCCGAGCGCGAGGTCGCCGAGGACCTCGCCGTCACGCTCGGCGGCACCCCGGTCTGGATCGACGACGCCGACCGGGTCCGCTACCACGCGGCGCTCAGCCACGGCGCCAACCACCTCGTCACGCTCGTCGCCCAGGCCCGCGAGCTGCTCCACGGCATCGGTGCCGGGGCCGAGGCCTCGCAGATCCTGCGCCCGCTGCTCGAGGCGGCCCTCGAGAACGCCCTCGACCTCGGCGACGCCGCGCTGACCGGCCCGATCGCCCGCGGCGACGTCACCACGGTGCGGGCCCACGTCGACGCGCTCGCCACCGAGCCCGCCTCCACCCGCGACGCCTACGTCGCCATGGCCCACGCCACCACCGAGCGCGCGGCGGCCGACGGGCGGCTGGACGCCGCCACCGCGGCGGTCGTGGGGTCCGCCCTCGACGAGTCGGTGCTTCACGGGTCGGGGCTCCACGGCTCGGGATCGGCCGACGAGCGGCAGCACGCGCACGGACGGGCCTGACATGACCCCCGTCGTCGCCCGTACGCGGGCCGAGCTGCGTGCGGCCCTCGCGGGGGCCGACCGCACGGCGTTCGTGCCCACCATGGGTGCGCTGCACGACGGCCACGCGCGCCTGATGCGGCACGCACGCCCGCTCGGCGACACGCTCGTGGTCTCGATCTTCGTCAACCCCACCCAGTTCGGACCGGGCGAGGACCTCGACGCCTACCCGCGCACCTTCGACGCCGACCTCGTCGTCTGCGAGCGTGAGGGTGTCGACGTCGTGTTCGCGCCCGACGTCGACGAGATGTACCCCGGCGGCCTGGACGGGGCCGTCACCGTCGACCCGGGCCCGCTCGGGCAGGTGCTCGAGGGCGCCGCCCGCCCCACGCACTTCCGCGGCGTGCTCACCGTGGTCGCGAAGCTGTTCGCCCTCGTGCGCCCCGACGTCGCCGTCTTCGGCGAGAAGGACTTCCAGCAGCTGGCGCTGATCCGTCGCATGGTGCGCGACCTGGCGCTCGACGTCGAGGTCGTGGGCCACCCGATCGTCCGCAAGGCCGACGGCCTGGCGCTCAGCTCGCGCAACACCTACCTGACGCCGATCCAGCACGAGCAGGCGCTCGCCCTGTCTCGCGCGCTGCGAGCCGCCGCCGACGAGGGCGTCGTCGGACGCGACGCCGTGCTGAAGGCCGCCCACGAGGTGCTCGACGCCGCCGACGGCGTCGAGGTGGACTACCTGGTCGTGACCGACCTGTTGCTCGGCGACGTCGACGACTCCTACGAGGGGGAGGCGCGGATCCTGGTGGCAGCCAGGGTCGGCACCACGCGCCTGCTCGACAACCAGCCCGTGGTGCTCCGGAAGGGACCCTGACCATGCTCCGCACGATGATGACCTCCAAGATCCACCGCGCCACCGTCACGCAGGCCGACCTGCACTACGTCGGCTCCGTGACGGTCGACGCCGACCTGCTCGACGCGGCGAACCTGCTGCCGGGCGAGCTCGTGCACATCGTCGACATCGACAACGGCGCCCGCATCCAGACCTACACGATCGCCGGCGAGCGGGGCTCGGGCGTCATCGGCATCAACGGTGCCGCCGCGCGCCTCGTGCATCCCGGCGACCTGGTGATCCTCATCGGCTACGGCCAGATGGACGACGCCGAGGCGCGCGAGCACCAGCCGAGCGTCGTGTTCGTGGACTCCGAGAACCGGATCATCGGCACCGGGTCCGACCCGGCCGAGGCCCTGCCCGGGTCGGGGCTCACCCGCGGCGACGTCGTGGAGAACCCGCTCGTGGCGGCCGGCGGGGGTGCCGGGCCCGGGGCGGCGACGGTGGCGCCGTGACCCTCCTGACGCTCGACGTCGGCAACAGCCAGTCGGTCATCGGCGCGTTCGAGGGCGAGAAGCTCGTCGAGCACTGGACCGTCTCGTCGCAGACGCAGCGCACGGCCGACGAGTGGCACCTGCTCGCCCACGGCTTCGTGCGCGCAGCGGGTCTGGCCGACGTCCAGGCGGTGGCCATGTGCTGCACCGTGCCGTCGATCCAGGTCGAGCTGAAGGCGATGCTGGAGCGGTACTACGGCGGCCTCCCGGTCTCGATCGTCGGGCCGGGCGTGAAGACCGGCATCCCGATCCACACCGACAACCCGCGCGAGGTGGGTGCCGACCGCATCGTCAACGCGCTCGCCGCGGCCGAGGTGTACGGCGGGCCGGCGATCGTGGTCGACATGAACGGCACGGCCACGATCTTCGACGTGGTCGACGACCGGAACCGCTACCTGGGCGGGGCGATCGCGCCGGCCGTCGAGCTGTCGCTCGAGGCGCTGGCTCGTCGCGGCGCCCAGCTGCGGGCGGTCGAGCTGGCCGTCCCCCGCGACGTCATCGGCAAGAACACCGTCGAGGCCGTGCAGTCGGGCGCGGTCTACGGGTTCGCGGGTCTGGTCGACGGGATGGTCGACCGGATCATCGAGTCGTTGGAGGCCGACCCCGACGACGTGGCGGTCATCGCGACCGGCGCCTACGCCGACGTGGTGCTCGACCACTGCACGACGATCACGTCGCGCGACCCGTGGCTGACCCTCACCGGTCTGCGTCTGGTGCACGAGAAGAACCACTGAGCCACGCGGGCCACCACGCCGCCCGTCGGTCGCCCCGCCCACGAGGAGCAGGCCCTGCCGGAGGTGCACCCGCTGCCGGACGTGCGCCGAGCTCGACGAGGTGGGCTTCCAGCGCCGTGAGCCCCGCGGCCCGGGCCGCCTCGACCGGGGTGGTCTCGTCCAGCTCGGAGGCCAGCGTCGGGTCGGCCCCGTGGGCGAGCAGCTCCCGAGCCACCGCATCCTGACCGGCCAGGATGCTGGTCACCAGCGCGGTGGACTGCAGCTCGGGGTGCACGTAGTCGGGGTCGACGCCCCGCTCCAGGTGGAAGCGCACCAGCTCGACGTCGCCGCCCACGGCGGCGGCGAACATGTCCTTGAAGTCCCCGCCCGACATGGGCACTCCCTTCGTCGCCGCGAGTCTAGGGGCGACCGGGCCGGCCGAGCCGCTGCGGCGTGCCCGCCCCGCCGGCGCGGGCGACCACGCTTCCCGAGCCTCCCGGTGGTCGAGTGCCTCCACGAGCGTCAGCGAGGGGAGGTGTATCGAGACCACTCCGGGCGGCTCAGCGATGCGCGGGCAGCACGAGCACCCCCGACCGATGGGTCGGGGTGTCGTGGGTGTGGTGGTCAGGGTCGGCAGCGTTGGTTGCGTTGCCAGGTGTCGGAGCCGGGGAGCTTCCACTCGACGTGTCCGTCGTCGGGGTTGATGCGGCCGATCCAGCCCTGTTCGTGGGCTCGGTGGTGGTGGAACGGGCAGAGCAGTGCGCCGTCTCTGATGTCGGTGGTCTTGGAGATCGCGTACGGATTCAGGTGATGGGCCTCGGTCCATCTGGCGTCGCGGTCGCAACCTGGTGTCGTGCATCCCATGTCGCGCTTCTCCATGGCCCGGCGTGAGCTGCGGTTGAAGTACCGGTTGGCGGAGCCGAGGTCGAGGGGCAGGGGCTTGCCGTTCAACACCATGGGCACGATCTGCGCGGAGCAGGCGAGCCGGCGGGCTTCGCCGGCGCTGATGCGGGTGCCGTCGGAGAGTCCGGCGGCCTTGATGCCGCCCATGAGGGTGTCGAGGTCCAGGTTGACGGTGACGACCGCACTCACACCACCGTTGGACGGGAGCTGGTCGGCGGGGAGGTGCTCGACCAGGGTGGCGAAGGCGTGGCCGAGGCGCTGGGGGTAGGACTGCCCGAAGCCAATCTCGTCCATCTCGCCAGTGGCGGCGTTGACGGTCCCGACCTCCTGGTGAGGTGCGGCGAGTGCGTCGAGGGCGGTCTTGAGCATCGCGCCCTGGGCTTCGGGGAGGGTGAAGCGTCCGGTGACGGTGCCGTCGTTGTTGTCCCACATCGAGAACGACGTCTTCGCCCGGGCGGCTTCTTCCTTCTTCCGCAGGATCTCGTCTTCGTCGGCGTCGACCTCCTCGGTCTTCGCCTTGTAGACCTCGGTGATCCGCGCCGCCCTGCGGCGCAGGTCCTTCAGAGTCAGCCGCTGCGCGTCCTTCAGCAAGGTCTCTTCGCACCGCTCACGCTGCTCGGGGGTCACGTCGTCGGGCAGCTTGGCCAACGCGCGGGAGATCAGGTCGGCCTGCTTGGTGCTGATCACCCCGGACGCGAGCGCGTTCTCGATGAGGGTGGTCTGCTCCTCGATCCGCTGCGCCGTGTTCACCAGGGCATCGGCCCCGCCGCGGTCCCCACCGAAGTCGAACGAGATCGTCGCGCCGGTCGAGGTTCCCGCCCCCGGTCGCGGTCCGTCACCGTTCGCCGTGGCCTTGCGGGCCTTCTCCAGCACACGCGCCGCGGCCATCTTGTGGGCCGAGAGCCGTGCTTCGGCGCGACCGATCTCGGCGAGGAGTCGTCGGACCTCGGTGGGGTCCAGGCCGTCCCACGCGCTGGTGGGGACCGTGTCGAGAAGAGCGTGGAGTCCGTGCACGCACGACGGCACCGGGTGGGTGTCGAGTGCGGCGACGCTCATGCTTCCTCCTGCTGATCTATCCCGATTCTAGAGGCAGGATCAGACAGGAAACAAGCACATGTTCGAATACGTGACGAAAGCCCCGGAACCCCCGAGTCCTTCGGCGCCGGCACTCCGGGTCGTTGGCCCCGCCCCTCCGTGGCACGATCCCCCCATGGCCTCCACGACCTCCCGACGCGGCACGCTGACGCGCCGCAAGATCGCCGAGGCCGCCCTGCGGTTGATCGACGACGAGGGCATCGGGTCGGCCTCGATGCGGGGGATCGCCAAGCGTCTGGGCGTCGAGGCGATGAGCCTCTACAAGCACGTCGGCACCCGCGACGAGCTGCTCGACGCGGTCGTCGACCTGGTGGTGGCCGAGCTGGACGCCGACCCCGAGGTGCTGCGCGTGGCCGAGAACGGCTGGCGCGACTACCTGGAGCGGCTCGCGCGCGGTGTCCGCCGCTACGCGATGGCGCACCCGCACGCCTTCCCGATCGTGGCCACGCGACCGTCGGAGGCGCCGTGGATCAACCCGCCGCTGCGGTCCCTGACCTGGATCGAGTCGGTGCTCGAGGCGCTGCAGGCGGAGGGCTTCGACGACGACCAGGTGGTGTTCGCCTACCGGTCGTTCAACAGCTTCCTGCTGGGCTACCTGCTCATGGAGACGGGGGCGCGGACGCTGCGCGACCCGCAGGACGGCGACGGATCGTTCTCCGCGGGCGCCGAAGCCGCGGAGCCCGTGCCCGGGGGGCTCACCCCCACGCGCGACGACGAGGAGCAGGAGGCGGTGGCGGAGGCCGAGACGCCCCTGGAGATCCTCGACCCGTCCGGCGCGGTGGACGAGGCGACGTACCCGACGATCCACCGGCTGGCTGCCGGTCTGGCGGCCGACCGCTACGCCGAGGAGTTCGACCGCGCCCTGCAGGAGATGCTCGACGGCATCGCCTCGCGTCTCGCCGACTGACCTGCTCGCCGACCGGGTCGCGAGCGCGCCCCCGTTCGTGACCGAGGTCGCACGACACTCGTCTTGTGGGCCGCAGGCTTACGGCGTAAGGTTTACAACGTAAGCCACCCCGTTCCCCCACCCGAGAAGGAGAGTTCCATGAGCTTCATCGACAAGGCCAAGAACACCGCGGAGAAGGTCACCGGCGAGGTCAAGGAGGCCGTCGGCAAGGCGACCGACAACAAGGACCTCGAGGCCGAGGGCAAGAAGGACCAGACCAAGGGCTCGATCAAGAACGTGGGCGAGGACGTCAAGGACGCCTTCAAGAAGTAAACGCGTGTCACTGAGAAGTCACTGAACGTTCATCGGGCAGCGCTCGTTGGAGTTGCAGCGACTTCCAGCCGTCGTACCGTCGAAGTGTCACCCACCGATCCAGGAGGATCATCATGAGCTTCATCGACAAGGCCAAGAACACCGCTGAGAAGGTCGCCGGCGAGGTCAAGGAGAACGTCGGCAAGGCCACCGACAACAAGGACCTCGAGGCCGAGGGCAAGAAGGACCAGGCGTCCGGCTCGGTCAAGAACGCCGGCGAGAACGTCAAGGACGCCTTCAAGTGATCCTTGCTCGCTGAGCATCCGGCGAAGCCCGGTCACCGTCACGACGGCGACCGGGCTTTTCTGTGCCCGCACGTGCGGGCACGGACTCAGCGGCCCCGGCTGGCGTCGAGGGCGGCGATGAGCGTGGGCGCGTCCCACTGGCCGCCGTGCCGGGCGGTGCCGATGAAGAACGTCGGCGTCCCGGACACGTCCATGAGGTCGGCGTCGTCCTCGTCCTCGCGCACACGTCGGCGCACCGGGTCGGAGTCGAGGTCGGCCTCGAAGCGCTCGAGGTCCAGGCCGATCTCGTCGGCGTAGCGGAGCAGGTCGAGCCGCTCCAGCTGCGCCTGGTTGGCCCACAGCAGGCGGGCGTAGTCGAAGTGCCGACCCTGCAGGTAGGCCGCCTCGTAGGCGCGCGCCGCCAGCTCGGCGTGCGGGTGGTGCTGGTGCAGCGGCAGGTGGCGCCACACCCACACGAGGTCGCCCTCGAAGTGCTCGATCACCTCGTCGACCATGCCCGTGGCCCGGCTGCAGAACGGGCACTCGAAGTCGCCGTACTCCACGAGCACGAGCGGGGCGTCGGCACGGCCCTTGAAGTGGTCGCGCTCGGGGTCGAACGGCCGCAGGAGCACGGCACCGGGCTGCACGACGGGCCGGCGGGCGTCGAGCGCCTTGAGGACGACCCAGCCCAGCACGAACGCCAGCACGGAGGCGGCGAGGACGCCCACGCGAGCCTCGTCCTGCGCCGCGGGCTCGTCGATGGCGATGCCGACGATCAGCAGCGAGATCGTGAAGCCGATCCCTGAGAGGGCGGCCCCGCCCGCGACGCGGCCGATGGTCAGACCGGGTGCGAGCACACCGAGGCCCACCTTCTGGGCGAGCAGGGTCGCGCCGGTGATGCCGAGGAGCTTTCCGGCGACGAGCCCGGCCACCACGCCCCACGTCAGTGACGACGAGGCCGACCGCTCGAGGGTCGCGGCGTCGAGCACCACGCCGGCGTTCGCGAGCGCGAAGATCGGCAGGATCACGAACGCGACGTAGGGCGCGAACGACTGCTGGAGCCGCTCGTTGATGGAGATGGACTCGCGCAGCTGGCGGCCCGCGGCCGCGGCGTAGGCCGGGTTGGGGGACTGGCGGAAGGCACGCGTCAGCTCCACGACGCGCTCCACGTCGTGCCGGCGAGGTGCTGCGACGGGGATGAGCAGCGCGACCGCGACGCCCGCGAGGGTGGCGTGCACCCCCGCCTCGTGCAGACCGAACCAGACCACCACCGACAGCGCCGCGTACAACGGGCCCCGGCCCGACGGCAGCAGTCGCACGAGAGCGATCAGCGCGAGGGCCCCCACCGCGACGAGCAGCGGGGTGACGCGCAGGTCGTCGGTGTAGAAGATCGCGATGGCGCCCAGGGCGCCGATGTCGTCGACGACGGCCAGCGTCAGCAGGAAGACCCGGAGCCGGGAGGGGTGGTGCGGCCGGATGATGGCGAGCGCGCCCACGAGGAACGCCGTGTCGGTGGAGATGACCACGCCCCAGGCGTGCGCCTGGCCGGAGTCGCGAGCGATCAGCAGGAACACGAGCGCGGGGACCAGCAGCCCGGCGAGCGCCGCGGTCGCGGGCACGATGGCGCGGGACCGGTCGGTGAGCTCGCCGATCGTCAGCTCGCGCTTGACCTCCAGCCCGACGGCGAAGAAGAAGAACGCCATGAGCGCGTCGTTGACCAGGTGGTAGAGGTCGAGGCCCATCGACCAGTCGCCCACGGCCACGCGCGCCTCGGTGTGCCAGAACGCGTCGTACCCGCTGCCGAGGTTGGCCCAGGCGATGGCCGCGAGGGTGGCCACCAGCAGCATGCCGGCGCCCAGCTGCTCGGTCTCGGCCCCGGCCACCCCACGACGGAGCCGGGTCAGGCGGGAGTCGGCAGCGGTCTCGGTCTCGCTCACGGGCGACATCCTCGCAGTCGGGTCACGGAGTGCACCAACCATCGGCCTCGCCGTGCTGTTCCCGCTGCCGTCGGTGGCACCCGACCGCGGCGGGTGGGCCGTTGCCCGGACCCGCCCGCCGGGCGAGCCGGGCCGTGCCCGGCCACTAGACTCCCCTTCCGTGAGCGCCGACACCCAGAACCCCGACGACGACCTGCCCGAGCAGCTGCGGATCCGCCGCGAGAAGCGCCAGCAGCTCATCGACGCCGGCCTCGAGCCGTACCCGACGGACCTGGGGCTCACCCACACCCTGGCGCAGGTGCGCGAGGCCTACGACCCCGAGGTGCTCGGCGCCGACCACCACACCGGCGACGTCGTGACGGTGGCCGGGCGGGTCATCTTCCGCCGTGGCACGGGCAAGCTGGTGTTCGTCTCGCTGCGCGAGGGCGACGGCACGAGCCTGCAGGCGATGGTCTCGCTCGACGGCGTGGGGGAGGAGTCGCTCGAGCGGCTCAAGCACCTCGTCGACATCGGCGACCACCTGGCCGTCACGGGCGAGGTCATCACGTCGCGGCGCGGCGAGCTGAGCGTCCAGGCGTCGTCGTGGGCGATCGCCGCCAAGACGCTGCGGCCGCTGCCGAACGAGCACAACCCGCTCTCGGACGAGGCGCGCAGTCGGATGCGCTACGTCGACCTGATCGTCCGCCCCGAGGCCCGCGACACCGTCCGCGTCAAGGCCAAGGTGCTGCAGTCGCTGCGCCGCACCCTCGACGAGCGCGCCTACGTCGAGGTCGAGACGCCGGTGCTCCAGCACACCAACGGTGGAGCGGCCGCCCGCCCCTTCCACACGCACGTCAACGCCTTCGACGAGAGCGCCCTGCTGCGCATCGCCCTCGAGCTGCACCTCAAGCGCTCCCTCGTCGGCGGCATCGACCGGGTGTACGAGATCGGCAAGACGTTCCGCAACGAGGGCGTGGACAACACCCACAACCCCGAGTTCATGATGCTGGAGGCGTACGAGGCGTACGGCTCCTACGACACGATGGCCGACCTCACCCGCGCGCTCGTGGTCGACGCGGCGCGTGCGGTCGGCCGGACGGTCGTCCCCGGTCGCGACGGCAGCGAGATCGACCTCGAGCAGCCCTGGCGGCGGGCCACGATCCACGAGCTGGTGGGCGAGGCCGTCGGCCAGCAGGTCGACGTCGAGACGCCCGAGGAGTCGCTGAAGGCCCTGGCCGCCCGGCACGACGTGGCGCTGCAGGACCACTGGGGCGCCGGCGAGATCGTGCTCGAGCTGTTCGAGAAGCTCGTCGAGCACACGCTGATCCAGCCGACGTTCGTGTGCGACTACCCCGAGGCCGTGCGTCCGCTCGCGAAGAAGCACCGCACCACCCCCGGCCTGGTCGAGGCGTGGGACCTGATCATCAACGGCGTCGAGCTGGCTCCGGCCTACACCGAGCTCAACGACCCGGTCGTCCAGCGCGAGCGGCTCGAGGAGCAGGCGCGTCTCGCCGCGGCCGGTGACCCCGAGGCCATGGACGTCGACGAGGACTTCCTGCGCGCGCTCGAGTTCGGCATGCCCCCGGCCGGCGGGCTCGGGCTGGGCGTCGACCGGCTGGTGATGCTGCTGCAGGGCATCGGCATCCGCGAGGCGATCCTGTTCCCGATCTCGCGTCGCGAGGTCTGAGACCGGACGCACGACCCGCGGGGGCGCGGGGCGGTCGCGTCGACCGTGCGACGTCGGGCAGGATCGCGGCATGTCCCGTGCGCCGGTCGCCCTCTGGTGGTTCCTGCTGCTGTTCGCGGCGGGGGTCGCGATCGTGCCGGTCGGCTCGGTCGAGCACCGTGCCGAGTCGTCGGCCGAGGAGCTCGCCCAGGCCCGCGGGTGGGAGGGGACGACCCAGCTGGTCGAGGGCCGCTTCGTGCGCATGAGCCGCGTGCAGGAGGTGCTCCCGCGCTCCTACAGCGCCCGCTCCACCTACGAGGTCGAGGTGAGCGGGGCGTCTTCGCCCGTCGAGGTCGACGTGCCTGCGCGCAGCGACAGCGGCCCGCCACAGGAGTCCGAGCAGCCCGACCGGCTCGACCTGCGCATCGCGCGCGACGACCGGGGGCGGGTCGAGGCGGTCGAGTGGGGCGAGTCCCTCTCCTCGCTCGACGTCGAGATCGCGCAGCGCGCCGACGCTGCCTCTGCCGCTGGTGACCGGGCGACGCTGACGCGGTGGACGGTCGGGCTGGTGCTCGGCGTGCTCCTGCTCGGCTGCGTGCTGGCCACGGTGGTCGCTTCACGGGAGCCCGGTGGTCTCGGGCGACGCTTCGCCGGCACGCGCGCCGCCGCCGACGCCGAGCCGGACCGGCTCGAGCGAGCCGCGCGGTCCCCCGAGCTGCCGATCGGCATGCTCGTGCTCACGCTGTTCGCGCTCGTCGTTCCCCTCGGCTGGCCCGACCGCGGCACGGCCGTGCTCTCCGGCTTCGTGGCGCTCGCGGCCGTGTCGCTGCTCGTGCGGGAGCAGGATGCGGTCGCGCGTGTCGCGACGTCGGGCGCCCCTGCGTCGACGGCGCGTCGCCGGGTGGCGCTGGTGTGGCGCGGCTCGGCCGTCGTCGGCGTGCTGCTCGGCCTGCTCCTGCTGTTCCTCGGCTGGTTCTCCAGCGGGCTCGCGCCGGACGCGGCGGAGGGCGGCGAGATGCTGCGCCGGGGTCTGGCCGTGCTCGTCCTGTCCGGGTGCACGGTCGCGGCGGCGTTCCACCACCGGGCGGATCACGTCACGACGCGGTAGGCGGGTGGCGTCGGCCGTTGGCAGGGACGCCGTCAGGAGGAGTAGGCCGAGGTGTCGCCGACGCGCTGCGTGGAGCGGGTGCCGTCGAGGCTCACCGGGACGGTGCCCGCGACGGTGATGCGATGCATGACGCGGTGGTGGTCGTCGTAGTCGGCCACCGCGTAGTGCTGGGTGGCGCGGTTGTCCCAGATCGCGACGTCGCCCGGCTCCCAGCTCCATCGCGCGGTGTTCTCGAGGCGAGTGATCTCGCGCTGCAGCATCTCGAGGACCGAGGCCGAGTCGCGCGTGGACAGTCCCACGAGGCGCTTGACGAACTGGCCCAGCAGCAGCGCCCGCTCGCCGGTCTCCGGGTGCACGTGCACGACCGGGTGCTCGGCCTCGAACAGCCTCGACCCGAACTCCTCCCGGTACGTCTCCTCCGCCACGTCGATGCCGCCGATGCGCTGCTCGTCGACGTCCGCGGCGTAGTCGTACCGGTTGGTGTGCACGGCCCACAGCCTGTCGGCCATCGCCCGGACCGCGGGGTGCAGCGACGCGTAGGCCGCCGCGGTGTTGGCCCAGACCGTCGTCCCTCCGTACGGCGGGAGCGTCACCGACCGCAGGACGCTGATCGCCGGCACGCGGTCGACGAAGGTCACGTCGGTGTGCCAGGCATTGGCCTTGCCGTGCGAGGAGTCGATCGGCAGCACCGCCGCACCGACCCCGCGGACCGTCGGGTGCGGCGACGTCGGGACGCCGAGGGTGGCGGCGAACGCGTGGTGCTCGGCGTCGTCGAGGTGGTGCTGCCCGCGGACGAAGAGGACCTTGTGGCGCAGCAGGGCCGCGCGGACGTCGCGGACCTCCTCGGGCGCGAGCCCGCCGCCCAGCCGGACGCCCGAGACCACGGCACCGACGCGTCCACCCACGGGCCGCACCTCGACCGAGGAGGCCGTCGTCGTGGGATCGGGTGCGGTGAGGGTCATGGGTCGCTCCGGACGTCTCGCGGGTGGGGTCGCTCCCACCGTGCGCCGGATCGCCCTCGCGTGGCGACGGTCTCGCAGTGTGGACGAACCGCCCTCACTCACCTCGGTCCTCCCTCGCTCACCTGCAGAGGTCCGCCATGGTGGGTGGGGGAGAACCATGGCGAGCTCGCGATTCCCATCACGTGATGGGAATCGCCGAGTCGGCCCGAGCACCCCCTGGGGGCGAGCGCTGCGCCCCGGTGCCCGCGGCGGCGACGGCGGTCGTTACGCCCAGGGTGAACAGCGGAACACCCGGCCCCGGGTTCCAGTTGTGTGACGTACGTGGACGTCCCGCAGTGCGCCGGGGCACCCGCACCTAGACTGACAAGAACACACCCGATCAAGGGGGCCCCATGTTCGAGAGGTTCACCGACCGCGCCCGTCGCGTCGTCGTGCTCGCCCAAGAAGAGGCGCGCATGCTCAGCCACAACTACATCGGCACCGAGCACATCCTCCTCGGCCTCATCCACGAGGGTGAAGGCGTCGCCGCCAAGGCCCTGGAGAGCCTCGACATCTCGCTCGAGGCCGTCCGCGGACAGGTCGAGGACATCATCGGCCAGGGCCAGCAGGCGCCCAGCGGGCACATCCCGTTCACGCCGCGCGCCAAGAAGGTCCTCGAGCTCAGCCTCCGCGAGGCGCTGCAGCTCGGCCACAACTACATCGGCACCGAGCACATCCTGCTCGGCCTGATCCGCGAGGGCGAGGGCGTCGCCGCCCAGGTCCTCGTCAAGCTCGGCGCCGACCTCAACCGCGTCCGCCAGCAGGTCATCCAGCTGGTCTCCGGCTTCCAGGGCAAGGAGGCCGAGACCTCCGGCGCCCCCGCCGAGGCCGCGCCCAGCACGTCGGCCGTGCTCGACCAGTTCGGTCGCAACCTCACGCAGGCCGCCCGCGAGGGCAAGCTCGACCCCGTGATCGGTCGCGAGAACCAGATCGAGCGCGTCATGCAGGTCCTCAGCCGCCGCACCAAGAACAACCCGGTGCTCATCGGCGAGCCCGGCGTCGGCAAGACGACGGTCGTCGAGGGTCTCGCCCAGGACATCGTCCGCGGCGACGTGCCCGAGACGCTCAAGGACAAGCAGATCTACACGCTCGACCTCGGCGCGCTCGTGGCCGGCTCGCGCTACCGCGGCGACTTCGAGGAGCGCCTCAAGAAGGTGCTCAAGGAGATCCGCACCCGCGGCGACATCATCCTGTTCATCGACGAGATCCACACCCTCGTCGGTGCCGGTGCCGCCGAGGGCGCGATCGACGCCGCCAGCATCCTCAAGCCGATGCTGGCCCGTGGTGAGCTGCAGACCATCGGCGCCACGACGCTCGACGAGTTCCGCAAGCACTTCGAGAAGGACGCGGCGCTCGAGCGCCGCTTCCAGCCGATCCAGGTGCCGGAGCCGTCGATCGCCCACACGATCGACATGCTCAAGGGCCTGCGCGACCGGTACGAGGCGCACCACCGCGTCACCATCACCGACGACGCGCTGGTCGCGGCCGCCACGCTGGCCGACCGCTACGTGTCCGACCGGTTCCTGCCGGACAAGGCCATCGACCTCATCGACGAGGCCGGCTCGCGCCTGCGCATCCGCCGCATGACGGCTCCGCCGGACCTCAAGGAGTTCGACGAGAAGATCGCCGACGTCCGCCGCCGCAAGGAGGGCGCCATCGACGCGCAGGACTTCGAGGCCGCGGCCTCCCTGCGCGACGAGGAGAAGAAGCTCATCCTCGCCAAGGCCGAGCGTGAGAAGGCCTGGAAGGCCGGCGACATGGACGTCGTGGCCGTCGTCGACGAGGAGCTCGTCGCCGAGGTCCTGGCGCTCGCCACCGGCATCCCGATCGTCAAGCTGACCGAGGAGGAGTCCGGCCGCCTGCTCAACATGGAGGCCGAGCTGCACAAGCGGGTCATCGGCCAGGACCAGGCCATCAGGGCCCTCAGCCGTGCCATCCGCCGCACGCGTGCGGGTCTGAAGGACCCGCGTCGTCCCGGTGGGTCGTTCATCTTCGCCGGGCCCTCGGGCGTCGGCAAGACGTGGCTGTCCAAGGCGCTCGCCAACTTCCTGTTCGGCGACGACGACGCGCTCATCCAGCTCGACATGAGCGAGTACAGCGAGAAGCACACCGTGGCACGACTGTTCGGTGCGCCTCCCGGCTACGTCGGCTACGAGGAGGGCGGCCAGCTCACCGAGAAGGTGCGCCGCAAGCCCTTCAGCGTGGTGCTGTTCGACGAGGTCGAGAAGGCCCACCCGGACATCTTCAACTCGCTGCTGCAGATCCTGGAGGAAGGTCGCCTGACCGACTCCCAGGGCCGCGTGGTCGACTTCAAGAACACCGTGATCATCATGACCACGAACCTCGGCTCGCGTGACATCGGCAAGGGCGTCTCGCTCGGCTTCGCCGACGCGAACAACACGATGGGGTCGTACGACCGGATGAAGGCCAAGGTCTCCGAGGAGCTCAAGCAGCACTTCCGGCCCGAGTTCCTCAACCGTGTCGACGAGATCGTGGTGTTCCCGCCGCTCACGCAGGACGAGATCATCCAGATGGTCGACATGATGGTCCGCAACCTCGAGGACCGTCTGCGCGACAAGGACATGGGCATCGAGCTCACGACCGCGGCCAAGGACCTGCTCGCACGTCGCGGGTTCGACCCGGTGCTCGGTGCGCGCCCCCTGCGCCGCACCATCCAGCGCGAGATCGAGGACACGCTGGCCGAGAAGATGCTCTTCGGCGAGCTTCGGGCCGGCGAGATCGTCCTGGTCGACGTCGAGGGCGAGGGTGCCGAGGCCGTGTTCACGTTCGTGGGCACGCCCAAGGCCGACCTCGAGCTGACCGAGGGCCACGACCCGCTCGCGGTCGAGGCAGGCAGCTCCGAGTAGCAGCACGCAGCAGTCACGACGACGGCGTCCGATCCCCCCGGGATTGGACGCCGTCGTCGTGCTGGGCGAGGATGCGGGGATGACCTCGAAGGCCAAGAAGCTCCTCATCGTCGCCGCAGCCCTCGTGGTGGCAGGCGTCCTCGCCTTCGCACTGCAGCCGGGTGAGCCCGAGGCCGTGTGCGTTCAGGAGGGCACGCCCTCGTCCGGCTTCGTCGACGAGGACCAGGGTGGGTGCCCGATCTCGATCGAGAGCTACGAGGAGATCGCCGACTACCGCTCGGCGCCGAAGCCCTTCCGGATCGCCGGGCTGCTCCTGCTCGTCGCGGGCGTGGGCGCGGGCGTGGCCGCCCTCGTCATCGGCCGCCGTGGAGGCGCGAGCTCGCCGAACGCTCCCTGAGCCCCTGAGCCCCTGAGTCACGCCGCAGCGTCCTCGAGGCGCTCGCTCACAGGCTGAACGTGCCGTCGGGGTGCACCTGGGCGAGGCCCTCGTCCAGCAGGGCGTCCAGGCAGCGCTCGCGCTGCGCCGCGTCGTCCCACACGGCGTCGAGCCGCCCCTGGTCCACCGGCTCCGTGGCGTCGCGCAGGACGGCCAGCAGGCGACCACGGCACTGGCGGTCGGTGCCGGCCCAGGCCTGTCCGCGGCGGGGCGGGCCGTCATGGTCGGGTCGGCCCAGCGCGAGCCAGCGGCAGCGGTCCGCCACCGGGCACACGTCGCACCGCGGTGCCCGGGCGGTGCACACGAGCGCGCCGAGCTCCATGGTCGCCGCGGCCCAGCGGTGGGCGTCCTCGGCGGGGAGCAGCGCCGCCGCCAGTCGTCGCTCGGACGCCGTGATCGAGGTCGAGGGATACGCCTGGCCGAGGACCACGCGTGCCAGCACGCGACGCACGTTGGTGTCCATGACCGCGTGCCGCTGCCCGAAGGCGAACGACGCGACGGCCGCGGCGGTGTACTCGCCGACCCCCGGAAGGGCCAGGAGGGCGGCGTGGTCGTCGGGCAACCGGCCGCCGTGGTCGGTCGTGATCGCGACGGCCGCGGCGTGCAGGCGCTGAGCCCGGCGCGGATAGCCGAGTCGTCCCCACGCCCGGACCGCCTCGCCCGAGGGCTCCGCGGCCAGCGACGCGGGGGTGGGCCAGCGCGTCATCCAGGTCTCGAAGACCGGCAGCACCCTGGACACGGGGGTCTGCTGGAGCATGAGCTCGGAGACCAGGACGGCCCACGGATCGGGCAGCTCGTCGGGCCCTCCGGCGGGGGTGCCGGGCCGTGGGCGGCGGACGGGTCCCCGCCAGGGCAGGTCGCGGGCGTTCGCGTCGAACCAGTCGACCACCGCGGCGTGCAGTCCGGGCAGGTCCTCGACCGGTGTGCTGGGGGAGGAGGTCATGGCGCGTCGATCCTCGCACGGGGTGCCGCGCGAACTAGGGTCGGAGGGTGAGCTCGCGACCGGTCCGACGCCCCGTTCCGCGGGCGATCTACTGGCGTCGTCGCTTCATGCTGCTGGCCCTGGTCATCGCGCTGGTGTGGGTCGGCGTGACCCTCTGGCCGGGCGGCGCCGACGACGACCCGCCGGCCGCGGCGCCTGCTCCGTCGGCGTCCACGTCCGCCGGCAGCACGCCCACGCCCGAGCCCGCGCCCACCCAGGCCGCGCAGTCGGACGTCCAGGTGGCGCTCGCCACGGCGAGCACCCCGTGCGACCCGGAGGCGGTGCGGATCACGCCCACCGTCCCGGCCGACCAGCGGGCCAAGAAGGCGGTGCGCGTGGAGCTGCTCGTGTCCACCACCGAGGCGAAGGGCTGCACGCTCGACCCGGCCGATGCCGACCTCGTGGCCGTCATCAGCAGCGGTGACACGGCGGTGTGGGACTCGGCGGTCTGCCGGTCGGCGCTGCTCGAGGATCCGGTCTCCCTGAGTCCCGGGTGGTCGACGTCGGTGGCCACCAGCTGGTCCGGTCGCGGTTCCGGTCCCGCCTGCTCGGCCAAGGAGGGCTGGGCCTCGCCCGGCACGTACACGCTCCGCATCGGCACCCTCGGCGGCGAGCCCGGGTCGGCGAAGTTCCGGCTCGGGCAGGCAGCCGCCAAGCCGAAGCCGTCGGCCACTCCGAGCAGCTCTGCGAGCGCCACCCCGAAGCCGAGCGGCTCGCCGTCGCCGAAGACGACCACCCCCACCCCGGCGCCCGACGAGGAGTGAGGCCGGTGGCCTCCGTCGTGGTGGTGAACGGCGCCTCCAGCGCCGGCAAGAGCACGCTGGTGGCCGCGGCGCAGCCGCTGCTGCCGCGCCCCTTCCTCGCGTTCGGGCTCGACCTGCTGCTCTTCGGTGACGCGCTGCCGCTCGACACGGCTGGTCGGGTTCGCGACTGGACTGCCCTGCGTCCTGGGGTCCTCGCGGGCCACCGCCGCGCGGTGCGCGCCTTCGCCGACGCCGGCGTCGACGTGATCACCGACGTGGTCCTGGAGTCGCAGGAGCAGGCCGACGACTGGGACGCGGTGCTGGTCGGGCTCGACGTGCTGTGGGTCGGCCTGCACGCCTCCGTCGACGAGCTGCGTCGGCGCGAGCGGGCGCGCGGCGACCGCCCGGTGGGTGATGCCGAGCAGGACCTCGGCACGGTGCACACCTTCCACGCCTACGACCTGCAGCTGGACAGCGCCGAGGGCGTCGAGGCGTGTGCCCGGAGACTCGCTGCTCGAGTGGACTCCGGCGGCGCAGCCCCTCGCTGAGGGGGAAGGTAGGTGTCGTACCTCTCGGACGCGCGATCTGGTGCGTCACCTACCTCTGACGGCCTGGTTCGGTGCGTCACCTACCTCTGACGGCCTGGTTCGGTGCGTCACCTACCTCTGACGAGGGGGACGGGTCAGACGTAGCGCTCGAGGATGCTCGACTCGGCGAGGCGGGAGAGGCCGTCGCGGACGCCGCGGGCGCGCAGGTCGCCGACGCCCTCGACGGTCTGGAGGTCGTCGATGCTGGCGGCCAGCAGCTTCTGCAGCGTGCCGAAGTGGTCGATGAGCCGGTCCACGACCGTGTGGGGCAGTCGCGGGACGCGTGCGAGAAGCCGGTAGCCGCGGGGGGCGAGAGGGTGGTCGAGCGAGTCGCCGGCGCCGATGCGCAGGGCCGTGGCCACGCTCGTGAGGTCGACCAGCTCGGAGGAGTCGATCTGTGCGAGGTCGTTCAGGACGGTCGAGACGGCGCGGCCGCGACGGCCGGACGGCATGTAGTCGCGGATGACCAGCTCGCGCTCGGCGTCGACGCCGCTGATCAGCTCCTCGAGCTGGAGTGCCAGGAGGCGACCGTCGGTGCCGAGCTCGAGCACGTACTGGTCGATCTCGGTGGCGATGCGGCTGACCATCTCCAGACGCTGGGCCACGGCGGCGACGTCGCGCACCGTCACGAGATCCTCGATCTCGAGCGCGGAGAGGGCGTCGGAGACCTCGTCGAGGCGGCTGCGGTACCGCTCGAGCGTGGCGATGGCCTGGTTGGCGCGGCCGATGATCGCGCCCGCGTCCTCGAGCACGTGACGGGTGCCCTCGAGGTAGAGGGCGATGATGTGCATCGAGGCCGAGACGGAGACGATCGGCAGCCCGGTCTGGCGGGCGACCCGGTCGGCGGTGCGGTGGCGGGTGCCGGACTCGTCGGTGGGGATCGACGGGTCCGGCATGAGGTGCACGGCGGCACGGAGGATCCGCTGGGCGTCGGAGTCGAGGATGATCGCGCCGTCCATCTTGGCCAGCTCGCGCAGGCCGGTGGCGGTGAAGGGCACGTCGAGGGCGAAGCCGCCCGTGCTCACGGACTCGACGACCTTGTCCTGGCCCAGCACGATGAGCGCGCCGGTGCGGCCGCGCAGGATGCGCTCCAGCCCCTCGCGCAGGGCGGTGCCGGGCGCGATCGCTGCCAGGACGGTGCGCAGGTCGGGTCGGGAGGCCACGGGATCAGTCTAGGGCCGCGCGGGGGTGTCGCGACCACGCGCGCTCGGCAGGGCCAGCACCGCCTGGACGACGTCGGCCACCTGGGTGACGCGCAGCGAGCGCGGGACGTCGTCGAGACCCTCGGATCGAGCGGGCACGATGGCCGAGGTGAAGCCGAGGCGGGCGGCCTCCCGCAGACGTTCGGCGGTGTGCCGCACGGGGCGCACCTCGCCGGCCAGGCCGACCTCGCCCAGCACCACCAGACCCCGCGGCGCCACGCGGTCGGCCTGGGCTGACGCGGCCGCCACGAGCACCGCGAGGTCGACCGACGGCTCCACCAGACGGGCGCCGCCGACCGACGCCGTGTAGACGTCGTGGCGTGACAGGTTGACGCCGCAGTGCCGCGTGAGCACCGCCAGGATCATGGCCACGCGCGAGGAGTCGAGGCCGCTGGAGGTGCGACGGGGCGACGGGGCGTTCGTCTCGACCGCCAGCGCCTGCACCTCGGCCAGGAGCGGGCGACGACCCTCCATCGTGACCGTCACGCACGTGCCCGGGACCGGCTGCTCGTGCCGGCTGACGAACAGCCCGGTGGGGTCCGGGACCTCGACGAGCCCGGAGTCGGCCAGGTCGAAGCAGCCGATCTCGTCGACTGGCCCGAAGCGGTTCTTCACCGCTCGCAGCAGGCGGAGTCGTGAGGCGCGGTCGCCCTCGAACTGGAGGACGACGTCGACCAGGTGCTCGAGCACCCGCGGACCGGCGACCGACCCGTCCTTGGTGACGTGCCCGACGAGCAGGGTGGCGATGCCCTCGGCCTTGGCGCGCTGGATGACCGCCGAGGCGACCTCGCGCACCTGGGTGACGCCGCCGGGGACGCCGTCGACGTCGGCCGAGCCGATGGTCTGCACGGAGTCGACCACGAGCAGGCTCGGGCGCACCTGCTCGACGTGGGTCAGCAGGGCCCCCAGGTCGGTCTCGGCGGCGAGGTACAGCTCGTCGTGGACGGCACCGGTGCGCTCGGCGCGCAGCCGTACCTGGCCGGCCGACTCCTCGCCGGAGACGTAGAGCGTGCGGCGGCCCTGCTGGGCCCACCGGGCGGCCAGCTCGAGCAGCAGCGTGGACTTGCCGACGCCGGGCTCGCCGGCGAGCAGCAGCACGCCGCCGGGCGTGACACCGCCTCCGAGCACGCGGTCGAGCTCGCCGATGCCCGAGGAGATGGACCGTGCCGACTCGACCTCGACCTGGGTGATCGGGCGGGCCGGGGTGACGGTGGCGGCCGGGGCCGTGCGACCGGCCCGGGCGGCGGGGGAGGCGACGTCGACCGTGCCCCAGGCCTGGCACTCGCCGCAGCGGCCCACCCACTTGCTGGTGGTCCACCCGCACTCCGCGCAGGCGTAGACGGGCTTGGCGGCCTTGGTCGCCTTGGCAGTGGGCATGCTGCTTACCCTAGGCGCGGGTGCCGACAGCAGGTCGGACGCACGCACAGGGCGCACCCCCGGCCCGTCGGCTCCCGCCAGGACCGTCCTCCTCGGTGAGAGGTAGGAGGGCCGCGGAATCCACCGGCCGCCGGTAGGGCAGCCGCGGATACGACGTACGTATCCGCGGTCCACCTACCTCTGGCGGCGGCGAAGCGCGGGCCACCTACCTCTGACGGCGGCGAAGCGCGGGCCACCTACCTCTGACGGCCCGGTCGGAGCGTCGGTCGGTACACGGCCCGCCTGGGTGGCGCCGGGGTGCAGGGTGGGCCGGAGGACGGCTCAGATGCGGACGTCGCCCTGCGGCGTGGAGAACGAGACGCTCATGATGCCGGGCAGGCCGTGGGGTGCCACCCACTCGACGGCGATCTCCTCGAGTGCGGTCACGGCCGGCTCGCCCAGCCAGTCCGAGAGCCGCTGCGGGGATCCGGCCATCTCGACGGCCGTGAGGGCGATGTCGGACGGCGCCATCTGCGACGGGTGCTCCTCGGGCGGGACGTCCCAGCAGGTGACGTACGGCAGCTGCGGGTCGGCCTTCATGCCGCTGGTCCCGATCTGGCGCCACTCGAGGTTGAAGCCGTCGGGGCGACGTCGGTTGCCCGGCACGGCGTGCCGACCGATCCGGTGCTCGACCTCGGCCATGTCGTCGACCGACACGCACCAGGCCATCCAGCCGCCCCCGGCCTCGGTGCGCTGGCGCACGACCTGGCCGAACGCAGCCTTGTCGGCGGCCGGGTGGTCGAGGACCTCCACGACCTCCACGTACTGACGGTTGCGCAGGGGGAGCACCATGTTGCGGGTGCCGAAGCGGGGGTGGGCCCCGCCGTCGAGGAACGTGGCGCCGAGGGCCTCGGAGAGCTCCGCCACGGTGGCGTCGAGGCCAGCGGGTCCGGCGGCGTACGAGAGGTGGTCGAGGTGCATGGGCCATTCTTGCCAGACGGCCCAGGTGTCCGGACGACCGGGGTCGACCAGCGTGAGGTGCGCGGTGCTCATCGGACCGCTCCCGCAGCGGCTCTCACGGCGTCGCTCCCACCGTCGCGGGGTGGGGGTTGGGGCCGCCGGCGTCGAGGTGGTCCTCGCACTGGCGGGCCAGCTCGGCGTAGCCCGACTCGCCCATGAGCGCCACCAGCTCGTCGCGGTTGGTCAGGTACAGCGGCTCAGGCGCCACGTGCGCCTCGGTGTTGGACGAGCAGTACCAGTCGAGGTCGTGACCGCCGGGGCCCCAGCCGGCCCGGACGTACTCGCCGATCTGGACCTCCGAGTAGGAGGTGCCGTCGCCGCGCTCGACGTCGCGGAACTGGCGGCGCAGCGGCAGCTGCCAGCACACGTCGGGCTTCAGCGTCAGCGGCGGCACGCCCTCGGCGAGCGCGAGCCCGTGGAGCGCGCAGCCGTAGCCACCCTCGAAGCCGCGCGGGTTGTGGAACACGCAGGCGCCCTCGACGGCGCGGGTCTTGGGCTCGTCGTCCTCGTCGGTCTCGGTCCACGACCCGTCCAACGGGTTCGGGCCGTCGGGGTGGCGGTACCAGCGCTCCGGCGTCAGGCGCTCGACCGCCGTGGCCACGCGGGCCTGGTCCTCGTCGTCGGCGAAGTGCGCCCCGAGGGTGCAGCACCCGGCGTCCGGGCTCGAGGCGTAGATGCCGGCGCAGCCGCCGCCGAAGATGCACGTCCACCGCGACGTGAGCCACGTGAGGTCGCACCGGAACACCTCGTCGGTGTCGTCCGGGTTCGCGAACTCGACCCACGTCCGCGGGAACCCCAGGTCGACCTCCGGCATGCGTCCACTGTACGGAGACCGACGCCGCGCCCCGGCCGTGGGCATCCGTGGGAGGATGGAGCCATGCGCATGGGCGTCCTCGACATCGGGTCGAACACCGGGCACCTGCTCATCGTCGACGCCTACCGTGGCGGACCCCCGCTCCCGGCGCACTCCTTCAAGGAGCCGCTGCGCCTGGCGGAGCAGCTCGGCGACGACAACCGGGTCACCGGCGAGGGCCTCGCCCGGCTCGTGAAGTACGTGGGCGAGGCGCAGTCCGAGGCGCTCGAGCGCGGCTGCTCCAGCGTGGTCGCCTTCGCCACCTCCGCGGTGCGCGACGCCGACAACGCCGACGAGGTCCTGGCCGCGGTCCGGGAGTCGACGGGCGTCGACCTCAAGGTCCTCCCGGGCGAGGACGAGGCGCGACTCACCTTCCTCGCGGTCCGCCGCTGGTTCGGCTGGTCCGCCGGCCGCCTCGGCGTCTTCGACATCGGCGGCGGGTCGCTCGAGATCGCCGTGGGAGCCGACGAGGAGCCCGAGGTCGCCCGCTCGGTGCCGCTCGGTGCCGGCCGGCTCACCCGCGACTGGCTCTCGTCGGACCCGCGTCGCGAGCGCGGCCACGTCGAGCTGCGTCTGCACGCGCGCTCGGTGATGGCCGACGTGGCCGGGCCGCTGCTGCGTGGCGGCGGCTTCGACCGGGCGGTCGCCACCAGCAAGACCTTCCGGTCCCTCGCGCGCATGTGCGGTGCCGCGCCGTCGAGCGAGGGTCGGTACGTGAGGCGCGTGCTGCGCCGCGCCGACCTGCGCCCGCTCATCTCCGAGATCGTCCACCTGAGCGACGAGGAGGTCGCCGCCCTGCCCGGTGTCTCCCAGGACCGTGCTCACCAGATGGTGGCCGGCGCGGTCGTGGCCGAGGCCGCCATGGACCTCTTCGACGTCGACGAGCTCGAGATCTGTCCCTGGGCGCTGCGCGAAGGGGTGCTCCTGGAGCACCTCGCGCACCTGTAGGCCCGGTCCGCCCACCATGGTCCGCTGATCTAGGCTGCCCCTGCCATGTCGACCCGGAAGCCTGCCGAGCGCCGCTCCGACCCGCAGCTGCGGGTCTCGCTGTCGACGTCGTCGGTCTACCCGGGCAGCACGGCCAGCGGGTTCGAGGCCGCGGCGCGCCTGGGGTACGACGGCGTCGAGGTCATGGTCGGCGTCGACGACGTGAGCACCGACGCGGTGGCCTGCAGCGCGCTCTCGGAGTTCCACGGCGTCCCCATCGTGTCGATCCACGCCCCGACGCTGCTGCTCACGCAGCGGGTGTGGGGCACCGACCCGTGGGGCAAGCTGCACCGCAGTGCCGAGATGGCCCACGCCACCGGTGCGTCGGTCGTGGTGGTGCACCCGCCGTTCCGCTGGCAGCGCGACTACGCCAAGGGCTTCGTCGAGGGCATCGCCGACCTCGAGGCCGAGCACGGCGTCGTGTTCGCCGTGGAGAACATGTACCCGTGGCGCACGGGCAAGCGCGAGTTCCACGCCTACCTGCCCGACTGGAACCCCGTCGACGAGGAGTACGCGCACGTCACGCTCGACCTCTCGCACAGCGCGACCGCCGGCGACGACCCGGTCGCGATGGCGCGCACGTTGGGCAGCCGCCTGGCCCACGTGCACCTGGCCGACGGGGCCGGCTCGCCGAAGGACGAGCACATGGTGCCCGGGCGCGGGACCCAGCCGTGCGCCGAGTTCCTCGAGCTCGTCGCCGACTCCGACTTCGACGGCGAGATCGTGGTCGAGATCAACACCCGCAAGGCCTCGGACACGGCCGAGCGCGAGGCCGACCTGCTGGAGGCCCTGGCCTTCGCCCGGCTGCACGCCGCTCGCCGTCCCTGACGGGTCGAGCGCCGGACCGCGCGAGCAGCGCCGCGACGACGGGACGGCGTGCCAGGATGCGGCCATGATCTCCCTCGACCAGCTGGTCGCGTTCGGCCTCGCCGCGCTCGTGCTCATCGCCATCCCGGGGCCCAGCGTCGTGTTCGTGATCGGGCGCGCCCTCGCCTACGGTCGCGCCGTCGCCCTGGCGACCGTCGTCGGGAACTCCGCCGGGCTGCTCGTGATCGTGGGCCTGGTGACGCTCGGCCTGTCCGCGATCCTGGAGCGCTCGGTGCTCGCCTTCACCGTGGTCAAGCTGGCCGGCGCGGCCTACCTGGTGTGGCTGGGGGTGCAGGCGGTGCGGCACCGCAAGGACCTCTCGATGTCCGACGTCGAGGGTGCGGCGGTGCGCCGACCGCTCCCGCTGCGGGTGGCGGCCCGGCAGGGCTTCGTCGTGGGGATCACCAACCCGAAGGCGTTCATGATCTTCGCTGCCGTGCTGCCCCAGTTCGTCGACCGCGGAGCGGGCCACGTGCCCGCGCAGATGCTGCTGCTCGGCCTCGTGGCCTTCACGATCGGTCTGCTGAGCGACGGGCTCTGGGCGGTCGTGGCCAGCGGCCTGCGGTCCTGGTTCGCGCGGTCGCCGCGGCGCGGCGAGGCCGTCGGTGCCCTCGGCGGGGTGTCGATGATCGGGCTCGGCGTGGCCCTCGCCGCCACCGGGCACCGGAGGTAGGTGACGCACGTGTCGCGGCGGTCAGAGGTAGGTGACGCACGTATCGAGGCAGTCAGAGGTAGATGACGCACCTGTCCGGACCGCCGAAGGGTGCGACAGCTACCTCCGACGACGCGGACGGACCAACGATGCTCTTCTGCGCCGAACGGTTCGCGGAGGACGAGAATCGTCGACTCCCACCGAGACCAGGACGACCTACGACCCCGACCGCCCCAGCCGGCTGGACAGCACGGAGCCGACGATCAGCTGCAGCTGGTGGTAGATCATGAGCGGCAGCACGACGAACGCGACGACGTCGCTGGGGAACAGCACGGTCGCCATCGGCAGGCCGCTCGCGAGGCTCTTGTTGCTGCCGCAGAACAGCAGGGCCACCCGGTCGCCGCGGTCGAACCCGACGAGCCGTCCCCAGGCCACGCACCAGCCGAGGGCGGCGCCCAGCAGCGCCGCGCAGAGCAACGCCACGGCGACGACGTCCAGGACGGGGGCGGCCGACCAGATGCCCGCCTCGGCTCCCTCGCTGAAGGCGACGTAGACGATCAGCAGGATGGTGGACCGGTCGAAGCGCTTGAGCCCGGTGTCGTGGCGCCTCACCCAGCCGCCGACCACGGGCCGGAGCAGCTGGCCGAGCACGAACGGGGCGAGCAGCTGCAGCACGATCCGCAGCACGGAGTCGGCGTCGACGCGGGCCTCGCCACCCAGCAGCAGGGCGACGAGCACCGGGGTCAGGACCACGCCCAGCAGGTTCGAGGTCGAGGCGCTCACCACGGCCGCGGCCACGTTGCCGCGGGCGATGCGGGTGTAGACGACGCAGCCCTGCACCGTCGACGGGACCAGCGTGGCGAGCAGGAGGCCGGCGGCGAGCTGCGGGGACAGCCACGCGTCGGTCAGCAGCCGGGCGCCGAGCCCCAGGACGGGCAGGACCACGAACGTGACCGAGAGGATGCTGAGCTGGAGCCGCCAGTGCCGGAGGTTGTGCAGGGTCTCGGCCGCCGAGAGTCGCGCGCCGTAGAGGAAGAACAGCAGCCCGATGCCCACCATGGACGCGATCCGCACGACCTCGAACGCCGGCCCGGTCGCCGGGACCACGGAGCCGACGACGGCCGCGGCGAGCAGCAGCAGGAGGAACGGGTCGACACGGCGCACGGCCACGACGCTACGCCCGCCTACGCTGACGTCATGACTGGTACCTCGAGCGACGGCATCGACCCCGCACGCATCGCGATCCTCGGCGGCGGGGTCATGGGCGAGACGCTGCTGACCGCCCTGATCGCGTCGGGCCGACGCCCCGTCGACCTCGTCGTCAGCGAGAAGATGCCCGAGCGTGCCGAGGAGCTCAGGCAGCGGCACGGGGTCGAGGTCACCGACGTCGCAGCGGCCGTGCAGCGCGCCGGTGTGGTGCTCGTCGTGGTGAAGCCGCAGGACGTGCCGTCCGTCGTGGCCGAGATCGCCCCGCTCGTCGACCCCGCGGCCACCGTGGTCTCGTTGGCCGCCGGCGTCCGCATCGCCACCTACGAGAGCGCACTGGCCGACGGCGTCGCCGTCGTGCGAGCCATGCCGAACACCCCGGCGCTGGTGGGGGAGGGCATGTTCGGCGTCTCGCCGGGCGCCGCCTGCGACGACACGCGGCTGGCCGAGGCCGTGGCCCTGCTCGAGACCGGCGGTCGGGTCGTCGTGGTGCCGGAGGACCAGCAGGACGGTGTCACGGCGGTCTCCGGCTCCGGGCCCGCCTACGTCTTCTACCTGGCCGAGGCGATGATCGACGGCGGTGTGGCGGCCGGCCTCGACCGCGCCACCGCCCGGGCTCTGGCGGAGCAGACCATCCGAGGGGCCGCGGCCCTGCTCGCCGACACCGACGACGAGCCCGCCGAGCTGCGTCGCCGGGTCACCTCGCCGCACGGGACCACCCACGCTGCCATCAGCACGTTCGACGACCACGGCGTCGACGCGGCCCTGCGTGCGGGGGTCGAAGCGGCGGCACGCCGTTCGGCCGAGCTCTCCGCGTCGTAGGCTGCCAGCATGCCGGACACCGAACGGACCGGGGCGAGCGACGAGACCGCTGGGCCCTGCCTCGTCTTCGACGAACGCCTCACCGGGTACAACTTCGGTGCCGCGCACCCCATGGCGCCGGTGCGTGTCGACCTGACGATGGTCCTGGCCGGTGAGCTCGGCGTGCTCGACCACCTCGAGGTGGTGGGCGCCGAGCCCGCCACCGACGAGGAGCTGTGCACCGTCCACACGCCCGCCTACGTCGAGCGCGTGCGCAAGCTGTCGCAGCACCCCACCCACGCCGACCCGAGCGTCGGCCTCGGCACGGAGGACAACCCGGTCTTCAGCGGCATGCACGACGCGAGCGCGCTCATCGCCGGGGCCACCCTGGAAGCCGCGCGTCGGGTCTGGACCGGACGCAACACCCACGCCGCCAACGTCTCGGGCGGCCTGCACCACGCGATGCCGGGCTCGGCGAGCGGGTTCTGCATCTACAACGACCTCGGCGTCGCCATCGCGTGGCTGCTGGCGCAGGGCGCACAGAAGGTCGTCTACCTCGACGTCGACGCCCACCACGGCGACGGCGTCCAGGCCATGTTCTACGACGACCCGCGGGTGCTGACCATCTCGATCCACGAGGGGCCGCAGTCGCTGTTCCCGGGCACGGGCTGGTCCACCGAGACGGGCGGCCCAGGCGCCGAGGGCTCGGCGGTCAACATCCCGCTCCCGCCCGGCACGTCCGACGCGGGGTGGCTGCGCGCCTTCCACGCGATCGTCCCCGACGTGATCCGCGAGTTCGGTCCCGAGATCATCGTCTCCCAGCACGGGTGCGACTCCCACATGGACGATCCGCTGACCAACCTGATGCTCAGCGTCGACGGCCAGCGCGCGTCGTACCTGGCCGTGCGTGACCTCGCCCGCGAGGTCTGCGGCGGACGGTGGGTGGCGACCGGTGGTGGCGGCTACGCGGTCACCGAGGTCGTGCCCCGGGCGTGGACGCACCTGCTCGCGATCCTGGCGGACCACGACGTGGACCCCGAGACCGCGACGACCCAGGGCTGGCGCGACCACGTGGAGCGGCTCCGGGGCGTGCGGGCCCCGCAGCGCATGACCGACGGTCGGTCCGCCTCGTACCGGGCCTGGGAGCTGGGCTACGACCCCGCCAGCTGGCTCGACCGCTCGATCCTCGCGGCCCGCACCGACACCTTCCCGCTGCTCGGTCTCGACCCGCACCTGTGACCTGCGCGGGTCCGTCGCGTCCGGCCACTTTCGTCTCCCCTATCCCAAACGTCCCACGAGGCACTACGCTTCCCAGCACGCACTCGTGACGCGTCGCCGGAGGGGAAGCCGGGGAGGCGCGGGTGCCCCGAAAGCAAAGGTGAGGACATGACCGCAGGAACGACCTTCCTGACCGTCGCGGAGGTCGCGGCACAGATGCGCGTCTCCAAGATGACCGTGTACCGACTCGTCCACAACGGACAGCTCGAGGCGATCCGCGTCGGCCGCAGCTTCCGCGTGCCGGAGAAGGCGGTCGAGGACTACCTCCAGAAGTCCTACTACGAGGCCGGCTGAGCCGTCCCGTCCGTCGTCGCGTAGTCTTGGCGTCCGCCAGTTCCGCAACAAGCAGAGGTCATATCCGTGGGTTCAGTCATCAAGAAGCGTCGTAAGCGGATGTCGAAGAAGAAGCACCGCAAGATGCTCAAGCGAACCCGCGTCCAGCGTCGCAAGCTCGGCAAGTAGGGACCTATGGGGCGGGTCGTCCTCGTCACGGGGGTCTCGGGCACTCTCGCCTCGCGCGTCTCGCGCCATCTCGCCGATCTCGGTGAGTCCGCCGGGATCGACCGCGTGGTGGGCATCGACCTGCGCCCCCCGGAGGGTGACCTCGGCGGCGTCAAGTTCGTCCGCGCCGACATCCGCACCCCCGTCGTCGCGAAGGTGATCGCGGTCGAGGACGTCGACACCGTCGTCCACCTCGACCTCGCCCCGGCCCGGGGCCGTTCCGGCTCCGGCGTCAAGGAGCGCAACGTCATCGGGACGATGCAGCTGCTGGCGGCCTGCCAGCGTTCCACCACGGTCTCCAAGCTCGTCGTCGGGTCCTCGGTGGCCGTCTACGGCTCGTCGCCACGCGACCCCGCCCTGTTCATGGAGTCCGACTCCGCTCGCGGCGGGGTGCGGACCGGCTTCCCCAAGGACGTCGTCGAGGTGGAGTCCTACGTGCGCGGCTTCGCGCGGCGTCGGCCCGAGATCCTGATCACGACGGTGCGGGCCGCGCAGACGCTGCACCCGGAGATCGAGTCGCCGCTGCGCAGCTACTTCCTGAACCCGCTGCTGCCGGCCGTGATCGGCTTCGACCCCCGGCTGCAGTTCCTGTCGCTGCAGGACACGCTCTCGATCATCGAGCAGTCGGTCGTGAAGGACCGCCCCGGCACGTTCAACGCGGCAGGTTCCGGCGTGCTGCTGCTGTCGCAGGCCGCCCGCCGCATGGGCAAGCCCGTGGTGCCCCTGCCCGGCATCGGCTTCGGTGCTGCTGCGGCGCGGATCGTGCGCAGCATGGGCGGCGAGATCTCCCCCGACCTGCACCGACTCCTGACGTACGGCCGCGCGGTCGACACCAGCGCCCTGCGCGACATCTTCGGCTACGAGCTCTCGGCCACGACCGAGCAGGTCTTCGAGGAGTTCCGACTCGCGCAGCGACCCGGTGTCCTGGCGCTCCTGGGAGGTGGCCGATGACGGACGAGCGCCGCACCATCGGCACGAAGGGCGCAGCCGGACGCGGTTCCCGCGGAGGCTCGCCCTCCTCGGGCGCACGCTCCCTCGCCGGCAAGACCCCGGCGTCGGGCAAGCCCGTCCGCAAGGCCGCGGCACCGGCCAAGCCCGTGGAGCCGGCCGACACCCCGGCTGTCGAGACCCCGCCCGCCGCGACGAAGGCCGTGACGTCCGGCGCAGCCAAGACCACCAAGGGCACGACCTCGGGCGCCAAGAAGTCCGCCGCCACCGGCCCCGGGGCGACGAAGAAGGCCGCCTCGGCCAAGCGTGCGACGGGTGCCTCGGCCAAGCGGCCCGCCTCGTCGCGGTCCACCGCCGGGGGTTCTCGGCTCCGGGCGGTCACCGAGGAGGACGCCGCGGCTGCTGCCGCCGCTGCGGCCGAGGAGGCGGCACGCGAGACGCGCACGGCATCGGGCAGGGCCACCCTCCCCGGCCTGCCGGTCGAGGACATCGTCCTGGCCGTCGCGCAGGCGGCCCAGCGCGTCCTCGGCTCCGACTGGGAGCACCGGCTCGCCCTCACCTTCGCGGCCCTGCGCAAGCGGCTGACGGGGGACTTCGAGGTCGACGAGTTCGGCTTCGACCCCCAGCTCACCGAGATCCTCATCGCCGCGGTCGAGCCGCTCGCCGAGACGTGGTTCCGGCTCGAGGTGCGCGGTGCGGAGAACATCCCCACCGACGGTGGCGCGCTCCTCGTGGCCAACCACTCGGGCACGGTGCCGCTCGACGGCGTGATGACCGGATACGCGGTCAAGAAGTACAGCGGCCGCGACCTGCGTCCACTGGGCGCCGACCTGGTCTTCGCCCTGCCCTTCGTGGGCCAGATGGCCCGCCGTGCCGGCGCGACCCTGGCCTGCACCCAGGACGCCGAGCGTCTGCTCGGCACCGGCGAGATCGCCGGCGTCTGGCCCGAGGGGTTCAAGGGCATCGGCAAGCCCTTCGCCGAGCGGTACAAGCTGCAGCGCTTCGGTCGCGGCGGCTTCGTGTCGTCCGCGCTGCGGGCCCAGGTGCCCATCGTGCCGGTCTCGATCGTGGGTGCCGAGGAGATCTACCCCCTCGTCGGCAACGTGCCCTCGCTGGCTCGTCTGCTGGGTCTGCCCTACCTGCCGGTCACCCCGTTCTTCCCGCTGCTCGGCCCGCTCGGCATGATCCCGCTCCCGAGCAAGTGGATCATCGAGTTCGGCGAGCCCATCCGCACCGACGCCTACGAGCCCGACGCCGCGGACGACCCGATGCTGCTGTTCAACGTCACCGACCAGGTGCGCGAGACCATCCAGCAGACGCTGTACCGGCTGCTCGTCGATCGCGGCAACGCGTTCTTCTGAGCGGGAGGGTCGGGCGTGACCGTCCAGGACCTGCAGGTCGTGGCCCTGCCGCGGAGCCACTGATGCTCCGCCTTGCGGCGGAGCCGCTGCTACTTCCCTGCGGCGGAGCCGCTGCTACTTCGAGGTGCCGAGCAGGCCGTTGAGCAGGCCGGGGACCAGCCCCTCGGTCTCCTCGTTGCCCAGCAGGCCGCCGACGAGCGGATCGGTGACCGCGCGCAGGCCCTGCGGCTTCGCCGAGGGCGAGGGGGCGACCGGTGCCGGAGCCGGCGTCGGGGCGCTCGTGGCCTCGTCGGACGTGGGCGCCTTCGTGACCGGGGCCGGCGCGGTGTCGTCGCGGGTGCTGGCGGCCGGCTCGGCGTCGGAGGCCGACGCGGGACGGCCCGGTCGGACGACCTGCTGGACGACCTGGACCAGGGCGTCGACGTCGGCCTTGGCGCACGTGCCGCACAGACGGCCGGCCTGACCGGCCAGGTCGGTGACGACGGCCGTCGCCGAGTCGAACGCGGACGCCGCGTCGGCGGGGACCTCGGCCGACATGACGCTCAGGTCGACCGCGGACGCCGCGGCGAAGTCGTTGACGGTGTCGATCGTCGCGGTGGATCCGTCGGAGTCGAAGGCGCCGAAGAGCTCGGCCGAGCCCTGCTCGGCCTCGGTGCTGAAGTCGTCGAGGAGCGCGCCGACCTGGGCCCGCTGCTTGGTCGAGCCGTCGCCCAGCACGGCGCGGGCCTCGCGGAGCCGCTCGGCGGCGATCTCGAGCCGCTGCGTGCCGCGGCCCTCGTCGGTGCGCTGCATGGCCAGCTCGACGTTCTCGACGCCGCGCTTGACGGGGTAGAGGACGTCGCCCGGGATGGCCTGGGCGCTGCCCGCGACCATGCCGACCACGCCGAGGGAGGAGACGGCGGCCACGGCCAGGCCGGCGATCCGGCGGCGGGCGCGGGGGGCCGACGGCGCCGCGGTGGCCGGCGTGCGGTCGGCCACGGCGCGCCGCGAGGCGCCCGGGTCGGGCACGAGGACGGTCTGCGCCTCGGCCATGAGTCGCTCGCGCAGGGCGCCGCGGAACTCCGGTCGCGGGGTCGCGACGGCGGACTCGCACACCAGCTCGGCAGCGCGCACCAGCTCGGCCACCTCGGCGGTGGCGGGGGTGCCGGACTCCCAGGCCTCGTGGAAGGCCTGGGCGTCGTCGCGGCCCGAGCGGGGTCTCATCGCGTCGTCCTGTCTGTGGTGGCGTCTACAGCTCCAACGATGGGGAAGACGTCGGAGTTACGCGTTCGTGACGCGGTTCGCACCATCTCGTCCATCAGGGGCCCGATGACCAGGCGGCGCGTCGGTCCGGTCCGCACGACGCCGCTCATCGGATGCCCTCCGGCATCTTCTTGGCGAGGTTGCGCACGGCCCGCAGCTGCAGCTGCTTGATGGCGCCCTCGGTCCGGCCCAGGGCGGCGGCCGTCTGGGCGATGCTCAGGCCCTGGATGAAGCGCATCAGCACGCACTCGCGCTGCTCGGTGGGCAGCTCGGCCACGGCCGCGAAGAGCATCTCGTTCGACAGGAGCGACATGACGTCGTCCTCGGTGCTGGGGGCGGTCTGCGGGCCCTCCGGCACGTCGTCGGAGACGATCTCGAGCCGAGCCCGGCCGGACTTGAAGTGGTCGACGACGAGGTTGCGGGCGATCGTGGTGAGCCACGCGCCGAAGTCCTTGCCCTGCCAGCTGAAGCGCTGGATGGCACGCAGGCCGCGGACGAAGGTCTCGCTCGTCAGGTCCTCGGCCAGCTGCTGGGACCCGACCCGGTAGTAGATGAACCGGAAGATCCCGTTCACGTAGTGGTCGTAGAGCTGGCCGAACGCCTCGGCATCACCCTCGCGGGCCAGGTCGACGAGGGCGCGCAGGCGCAGCTCCTCGGGATCGCCGTGCGGGTCGACCGGTCCGTTCGAGAACGCGGAGCCGAGCGAGGGGCCGGGCGCGGGCGCCGGCTCGGCCAGCGCCATGGCGAGGAGGGTGTCGTCCGGGGTCGCCAGGGCGTGGGACAGCGCCCATCGCAGTGCTCCCACGTTCGCGGCCATCGATCCCTCCCGAAGATCGAGTCGATCGTATGCCGCTGGGACGGCGCGTGTCTGCAGAAATCCGGGATCGGTCTCGCTCCCTGGGCGGTCAGCGGCGCCGGAGGGCGCGTGCCGCACGCCAGGCCGCGAAGGCGAGGGCCCCGCTGCCGGCCACCCGTCCGCCGACGAGGGCGACCTTGCGACCGGTGCGGTAGTCCCGGACGTCCCAGCCCTGGTCCTTGGCGTGGGAGCGCAGCTTCGGGTCGGGGTTGATGGCACAGGGGTGCCCGACGAGCGAGAGCATCGGCAGGTCGTTGTGGGAGTCGGAGTAGGCGAAGCACCGCGCGAGGTCGAGGCCCTCGCGCTCGGCGATCGCCGTCACGGCGACGGCCTTGCCCTCGCCGTGCAGCAGCTCGCCGACCAGCTCGCCGGTGTAGACGCCGTCGACGTGCTCGGCCACGGTGCCGAGCGCGCCCGTGAGGCCGAGACGGCGGGCGATGACGGCGGCGATCTCGATCGGCGCGGCGGTCACGAGCCAGACCCGCTGGCCGGCGTCGAGGTGCTGCTGGGCGAGCGCCCGCGTGCCGGGCCAGATCTTGTGCGCCATGTGCTCGTCGAAGATCTGCTCGCCGACCTCCTCCAGCTCGCGGACGCTGTGCCCGGCGATGAAGGCCAGGGCGGAGGACCGGGCCTTCGCGATGTGCTCGGGGTCCTCGACGCCGGCGAGGCGGAAGTACACCTGCTGCCAGGCGGCCTTGGCGATGTCGCCGGTCGTGAAGAAGTCGCGCTGGTGCAGCCCGCGGGCGAAGTGGTAGATCGAGGCGCCCTGCATGATCGTGTTGTCGACGTCGAAGAACGCTGCGGCGTCGGCGTCCGGACGCGGTGCCAGCCAGTGCTCGACCTCGCTCGCGGCGGCGGCGGCCTGACCGGCCAGGACGGAGCGCGACCGCAGGTTCGGCCCGGTCCGGGGGACCCGCTGGCTGGTCATGCCACGAGGCTATCGGTCGGGTGGTCCTCCGCCCAGGCTCCTCGGTCGCTCGAACCCCCCGCGAGGGCCGGGCGCGCTGTGGTTGACTCACATCGTGACCTCCTCGAACGAGTCGGACGTCCCTGGGTTCACGAACGTCCCGGCTCACACCAGCGTCCCGGCTCCCACCAACGTCTCGGGGCTGCTGAGCGCCGCGGCGGAGCGCACGCCGGACGCCGTCGCCCTGGTGGAGCACCGCGGCGGGCGTCACGAGCGCACGTGGGCCGAGCTCGACGCAGCGGCCGACGCCGTGGCCCGCGGCCTGAGCGGGGTGGGGCTGCGCGGCGGCCATCGCGTCGCCCTGGTGATGGCCAACCGGATCGACCTGGCGGTCGCCTACTTCGGCATCCTGCGCGGCGGCATGGTGGCCGTCCCCGTCAACCCCCGCTCGACCGAGCGCGAGATCGGCCGCATGCTGGCGGACTCCGGCGCCAAGGTCGTCCTGTGCGACGAGACGGGCATCGAGCAGGTCCGCGCCGCCGTCGCCGGGCTCGACCACGAGGGTCCCGGCCTCACGGTCGTCGTCGACGGGACCGAGCCCGGACCGGGCGAGATCGCCTTCGAGCGCCTGCTGCGCGACGCGCCCGCCGTGGAGCCGGCCGCTCCCCGCGACGACGAGGCCCCGGCGGTCGTGCTCTACACGTCGGGCACCAGCGGCAAGCCCCGTGGCGCGGTCCTGTCGCACCGTGCCCTGCTGGCCAACGTCGAGCAGACCGCGGCCGTCGAGCCGGCCATCGTCACGGCCGACGACGTCGTGCTCGGACTGCTGCCGATGTTCCACATCTACGGCCTCAACGCCGTCCTCGGCCAGGCCGTGCGCCAGGGCGCGCGGGTGGTGATGGTCGACGGGTTCGACCCGGCCGGCCTGCTCCGCACGATCCGCGACGAGGGGGTCACGAACGTGGCGCTCGCGCCCCCCGTGATCGCGGCCTGGGCCGGGCGCTCCGACCTGCGCGAGCACCTGGGCGGGGTCAAGCACGTGCTGAGCGGCGCGTCGGCGCTCGACCCGGAGCTGGCGGCCGTCTTCGCCGAGTCGTCGGGGCACCACGTCGAGCAGGGGTACGGGCTCACGGAGACCGCCCCCGTCATCACCGCCACGCTGGCGTCGGGTCGCGACGTCGGCGTCCCGCCGCGCCCCGGCTCGGTCGGTCGCGCGCTGCCGGGTGTCGAGCTGCGCCTCGTCGACGCCGGCGGCTCCGACGCCGCTCCCGGCGACCCTGCGGAGATCTGGGTGCGTGGCGCCAACCTGTTCTCCGGCTACTGGCCCGACGGTTCCGACGGCCCGCGCGACGACGGCTGGTACCCGACCGGTGACATCGGCTACCTCGACGACGAGGGCGACCTCACGCTCGTCGACCGGGTGCGCGAGCTCGTGATCGTGTCCGGCTTCAACGTCTACCCCGCCGAGGTCGAGGCCGTGGTGGTCGAGCTCCCCGACGTCTCCGAGGTGGCCGTGGTCGGCCTGCCCGACGAGAGCACCGGCGAGGCGGTCGTGGCGTTCGTCGTCCCCGCGTCCTCGGACGTCGACGCGGCAGCGCTGGAGGCGAGCGTGGTCGAGCACTGCTCCACGCGGCTCGCCCGGTTCAAGCAGCCGCGCCAGGTCGTGGTGGTCGAGGGGCTGCCGCACTCGGCGACGGGCAAGGTCGCCAAGGGGCGCCTGCGGGCGCTGGCCCGCAGCCAGGACCTCGGGCTGCTCGCACCGTGACCGGTCCCGCCGACACCGACGTCCCGCACGCCCTCGACGCGCGGGTCGTCGTCTACACCCGCGAGGGCTGCCACCTGTGCGAGGCCGCCGAGGCCACGGTCGCCGAGGTGTGCGCCGACGTCGACGCGACGTGGGCCCGCGTCGACGTGGACGCCGACCCCGCCCTGGTCCGCAGGTTCTCCGACATGGTGCCGGTGACCTTCGTCGACGGCCGGCAGCACGACTTCTTCCGGGTCACCGAGGCGCGGCTGCGCACGGCCCTCGGCAGCTCCTGAGCGGCGCGACCTTTACCACGGCGCGTGTGAGGAATCCCACCCACCCCCGCTCTCGATTTTGTTCCCACGTTCACAAGCTCGTAAACTGATGTGGCGCTGCGAACACCCCCCTGGGTGAATCCCCGCCGCGGCGCGATGGAGCACCGTGACCCTTCTGCGCACCCCCCGGCTCGCCGGGACCCCTGACCGTGCAACGGCCCAGGCCCCGCGTGACGTTCCCGACGCCACCGTCGCCCGGCTGCCGCTGTACCTGCGGGTCCTCGCGTCGTTCGCCGACGCCGGCGCCACCACGTGCTCGTCCGTCGAGCTCGCCGAGGCGGCGGGGGTCAACCCGGCCAAGGTGCGCAAGGACCTCTCCCACCTGGGCTCGTACGGCACGCGCGGGGTCGGCTACGACGTCGAGTACCTGCGCTACCAGATCGCCCGCGGACTGGGTCAGACGCAGACGTGGGACGTCGTGATCGTCGGTGCCGGCCACCTCGGCTCGGCGCTCTCCACGTACCCGGGCTTCAGCCCGCGCGGGATCCGGGTCGCCGCAGTCGTCGACACCGACCCGGACCGGGTGGGCTCGACCATCGGCGACCTGCGGGTGCAGCCGCTCGCCGCGCTCGACTCGCTCGTGTCCGAGCAGGGCATCGCGATCGCCGTCGTGGCCGTGCCGGGCGACGCGGCCCAGGACGTCGCCGACCGGCTGGTCGCCGCTGGCGTCACGAGCATCCTCAACTTCGCCCCGGCCGTCCTGCAGGTCCCCGACCACGTCCAGGTCCGCAAGGTCGACCTCTCCGTCGAGCTGCAGATCCTGGCCTACCACGAGCAGCGGAAGGCGGAGACTGCATGAGCGTGCTTGTCGTGGGCATGTCCCACCGTTCGGCCCCGATCGACGTGCTGGAGCGCGCCTCCCTCGACACGGACGCGGCGGTCAAGCTGGCCCACCGTGCCCTCGAGTCGGCGTCGGTCACCGAGGCGGCCGTGATCTCCACGTGCAACCGCGTCGAGGTGTACGTCGAGGCCGACCGTTTCCACAACGCCCTCGAGGACGTCTCCCACCTGCTCGCCGAGCAGGCCGGGATGGGCCGCGAGGACCTCGTGCACCACGCCTACGTGCACTACGACGACTCGGCCGTGGCCCACCTGTTCTCGGTGGCCTCCGGCATGGACTCGATGATCCTCGGCGAGAGCCAGATCCTCGGCCAGGTGCGGCAGGCGCTGCACACCGGCCAGGCCGAGTCCACGATCGGGTCGGCCCTGAACGCCCTCTTCCAGCAGGCGCTGCGCATCGGCAAGCGCGGCCACGCCGAGACGGGCATCGACCGGCTCGCGCCCTCGACCGTCACGGCCGGCCTCGACGCCGTCGGCCCGGTCGTGACCGCTCCGGGCACGCGCTTCCTGGTGGCCGGTGCCGGCACCATGGCGAGCCTTGCCGTGCGCACGCTCGTCGATCGGGGCGTGGCCCCGCACCGGATCATGGTCGCCAACCGCACGTTCCAGCGGGCGTACGAGCTCGTCGCCACGTTCGGCGTCAGCGCCGTGCGGTGGGAGGCCATGGACGTCGAGCTGTCCGCGGCCGACGTCGTCATCAGCTGCACCGGGGCGGCCGGCTCGGTGTTCGCCACCGACCGCGTGTCCCGTGTCCTCGACGACGGGCTGTCCAACGTCACCGGCGAGCTGGTCTTCGTCGACCTGGCGCTGCCGCGCGACGTCGAGGCCGGGGTGGCCGAGCTCGAGTCCGTCAGCGTCATCGACCTCGTCACGCTGGCCGCTCGCTCGGAGAACGCCGAGCTCGCGGCCGACGTCCAGCAGGTCCGCGCGATCGTCGACGACGAGGTGCGCAGCTTCCTCGCCGCCAAGAGCCAGTCACGCGTCACGCCGACGGTGGTGGCGCTGCGCAGCATGGCGACCGAGGTCGTCGAGGCCGAGACGAGCCGCCTGCTCGGCCGGCTCAACGGCCTGCCGGACGAGCAGGTCGACCAGGTGCGCCTGGCGCTCAAGCGGGTCGCCGACAAGCTCATCCACGCCCCCACCGTGCGCGTGCAGCAGCTGGTCGACGGGCCGGGCGGCCTCACCTACGCCGACGCGCTCTCCGACCTGTTCGCGCTCGACCCCGCCGCGGTCCAGGCGGTCACCCAGGTGAAGGGGGAGAAGGCATGACCACCGCCTCCCAGAGCTTCGCGCGTGAGACCCCCTTGCGCCTGGGCACCCGCGCGAGCGCCCTGGCCACCACCCAGTCCGGCCAGGTCGCGGCGCGGATCACCGAGCTGACGGGCGTCGAGGTCGAGCTCGTGACCATCAGCACCGAGGGCGACCGCAACCAGGCGCCGCTCACCCAGATCGGCGGCACCGGGGTGTTCGTGGCCGCGCTGCGCGAGGCCCTGGTCGACGGGAGCGTCGACGTCGCGGTCCACTCGTTGAAGGACCTGCCCACGACGGGCGACCCCCGGCTCTCCCTCGCGGCGGTCACCGTCCGCGAGGACCCGCGCGACGTGCTCGTGGCCCGCGACGGCCTGACGCTCGGCGAGCTGCCCCGTGGTGCGCGCGTGGGCACCGGCTCCCCGCGTCGCGAGGCCCAGCTGAACGCCCTCGGCCTGGGGGTGGAGGTCGTCCCCGTGCGCGGCAACGTCGACACCCGGATCGCCAAGGTCCGCTCCGGCGACCTCGACGCCGTGGTGCTGGCCCGCGCCGGCCTGCTGCGCCTGGGGCGGGAGTCCGAGGCCACCGAGGTCCTCGACCCCATCCAGGTCCTCCCCGCCCCCGGACAGGGGGCCCTCGCCTGTGAGTGCCGCGTCGACGACGACGCGACCGCTCGCCTCCTCTCCGTGCTCGACGACCCGGACACCCGGGCCGCCGTCACGGCAGAACGTTCCCTGCTCTCCACCTTGGAGGCAGGGTGCAGCGCACCGGTCGGAGCTCTCGCCGACGTCGTCTGGGGCGACGACGGCGACGAGCTGTGGCTGCGCGCCGTGGTCGGAGACCCCTCCGGCTCACCCACCATCCGCCTGTCCGCCTCCGGCTCGCTCAGCGAGCCGGCAGCGGTCGGCGAACGTCTCGCTGCCGAGATGCTCGCCGAGGGCGCAGCCGAGCTGATGGCCACCCCTGCGGTCGGTCCATCGATCGGTTCCGCCTCATGACCACCCGGCAGTCCAGGAAGAAGACCACCACCGTGACACCACCCACCACCGCCACCGTCGAAGCACCCGCGAAGAAGGAGCCCGCCACGAAGCGCAGCCCCAAGCCGCTGGGGCACGTGAGCTTCGTCGGCACGGGACCGGGCGACGCCAGCCTGCTGACCGTCCGCGCGGCCGAGCTCATCGCGCAGGCCGACGTCGCCATCATCGAGCAGCCCGAGCAGGCTGCCCTCGTGCCCGAGGGCGTCGAGGTCGTCGACGGCGGGCTCGGTGAGGACGGCGTCGTCCTCACCCACGCGGCGCGCGCTCGTCTCGTGGTGCGCCACGCGAAGACCGGGGCGCACGTCGTGCGGCTCGTGAGCGGCGACCCGTTCACGTACGCCACGGCGCCCGAGGAGGCCGCGGCCTGCGCGAAGGCGGGCATCGCCTTCGAGATCGTCCCCGGCGTCTCGTCGGTGACGGGCGTCCCCGCCTACGCGGGCGTGCCGCTGACCAACAAGGCGCACCGCCAGTACCGCGTCGTCAGCGTCGGCGACGCGTCGATCGCCTGGCCCGACTACGCCGGCACCGACACCCTGGTGCTGCTGTCGGCCGTGGCGCGGATCGGTGAGATCGCCGCGGGCCTGATCGAGGCCGGCCGGTCCGCCGAGACCCCCGTCGCCATGACCCGCGTCGGCACCACCACCGAGCAGTCGACGGTCGTCTCCACGCTCGCCGACATCGCCGTCGACGCGCGCGCCGCAGGCATGACGTCGCCGGCCATCACGGTCGTGGGCGAGGTCGTGGCCATGCGCGAGGCGCTCTCGTGGTTCGAGACCAAGCCGCTCTACGGGTGGCGCGTGCTCGTGCCCCGCACCAAGGAGCAGTCGGCCGGCCTGGCCGCCCGTCTGCGGTCCTACGGCGCCGTGTCCGAGGAGGTCCCCACCATCTCGGTCGAGCCGCCGCGCAACCCCCAGCAGATGGACAAGGCCGTGCGCGGACTCGTCGAGGGCCGGTACGAGTGGGTCGCCTTCACGAGCGCGAACGCCGTCAAGGCCGTCCGCGAGAAGTTCGAGGAGTACGGGCTCGACGCCCGTGCGTTCTCCGGTCTCAAGATCGCCGCCGTGGGCGAGAAGACGGCCGAGGCCATCGCCACCTGGGGCATCAAGGCCGACCTGGTCCCGAGCGGCGAGCAGTCGGCCCGGGGCCTCCTGGAGGACTGGCCGCCGTTCGACGAGCTGCTGGACCCGATCAACCGGGTGTTCCTGCCGCGCGCCGACATCGCCACCGAGACGCTCGTGGCGGGTCTGCAGGAGCTCGGCTGGGAGGTCGACGACGTCACGGCGTACCGCACCGTGCGGGCGGCCCCGCCGCCGGCGCCGACCCGCGAGGCCATCAAGACCGGCAAGTTCGACGCGGTGCTCTTCACGTCGAGCTCCACGGTGCGCAACCTGGTCGGCATCGCGGGCAAGCCGCACGCGTCGACGATCATCGCGTGCATCGGCCCGGCCACGGCCCAGACGGCCGAGGAGCACGGTCTGCGGGTCGACGTCATGGCCGAGCAGCCGTCGGCCGAGGTGCTGGCCGACGCGCTGGCCGCCTTCGGCGCGGCGCGCCGTCTCGAGTTCCTCGAGGCCGGCGAGCCGGTGCTGAAGCCGTCGCAGAAGAAGCCCTCCTCGCGGCGCAAGGCCTGAGTCGATGACGTCGGGACCCTCGGCCGATCGCTCCGCAGGACCGGTGCAGCGTCCGCGCCGTCTCCGCACGACGCCCGCCATGCGGGCGCTCGTGCGTGAGACGCGCACGGAGCCGTCGCAGCTGGTGCTGCCGATGTTCGTGGCCGAGGGCCTGCGGGAGCCGCGGCCGATCGCGAGCATGCCCGGCGTCGTGCAGCACTCGCGCGACTCGGCGCGGCGTGCCGTGCGCGAGGCCGCCGACCTCGGCCTCGGGGGCGTCATGCTGTTCGGCGTCCCCGAGCACAAGGACGCCGAGGGGTCCGGGGCGCTGGCGGCCGACGGCATCCTCAACGTCGCCCTCGCCGACGCGCGCGACGAGGTCGGTGACGACCTGCTCGTCATGGCCGACCTGTGCCTCGACGAGTTCACCGACCACGGCCACTGCGGCGTGCTCGACGACCACGGACGGGTCGACAACGACGCCACGCTCGAGATCTACGGGCGGATGGGCGTGGCGCAGGCCGAGGCCGGTGCCCACCTCGTCGGTCCCAGCGGCATGATGGACGGCCAGGTCGGCGTCGTGCGGTCCGCCCTCGACGCGGCCGGTCACACCGACGTGGCGATCCTGGCCTACGCGGCCAAGTACGCGTCCGCCTTCTACGGACCGTTCCGCGAGGCCGTCGACTCCTCGCTGCAGGGGGATCGCAAGACCTACCAGCAGGATCCGGGCAACGCCCGCGAGGCGCTGCGCGAGACCTTGCTCGACGTGGCCGAGGGTGCCGACATCGTCATGGTGAAGCCGGCACTGGCCTACCTCGACCTCGTCTCGCTCGTGCGTGCGCACGTGAACCTGCCCGTCGCCGCCTACACGGTCTCGGGGGAGTACTCCATGGTCGAGGCCGCCGCCCAGCAGGGCTGGATCGACCGCGACCGCACCGTCGACGAGACGATCACGTCGATCCGCCGCGCCGGCGCCGACATCGTGCTGACGTACTGGGCCGCCGAGCTCGCCCGTCGCGCCTGAGGCCTCCGGGTCCGGAGGTGCCGTCGTCGCGACGACGCCCTCTGCAGCGCCCCCGTCCCGTCGCGGCGGGTGGGCCAGGAACGACGAAGCCCCCGGTCGGAGGACGACCGGGGGCTTCGAGCAGGGCGATCAGCCCTTCGTGTACTTGTCCATGCAGGTCTTGAACCGAGCAGCGTGGGTGCTGAGCGGGAGGGCGGAGACCTCGAGCGCGCAGCGCAGGTTGGCCTCGGTGGCCGAGAGCAGGTCCGTCACCGGCTTGGTGACGGGTGCCAGCGGCGTGTTCTCGACGACGCCCTGGACGGCACCGCCCACCGTGGAGCCACCGCCGGAGGATCCGCCCGTGCTGCCGCCGGTCGAGCCCGTGCCACCGCCGGTGGAGCCACCGGTGGACCCGGTCCCGCCGCCGGTCGAGCCGGTGCCGCCGGTCGACCCGCCCGTGGAGCCGCTTCCCGATCCGCCCTTCCCGCCGGACGCCTCGCTCTGGCGGACCTTCTTCTCCTTCTTGGCGGCGTCGGTGCGCTGGGCCGGCGTGAGGGTCTGGTCGAACGAGCGGCTGGTGAGGACCGAGCCCGTCGAGGTGCCGTTGGGAGTGGCGGTGAAGTCGCCGCCGGCGTAGGCCTTGCTGATGCTCAGCACGAGGTCGACGTAGGAGGAAGAGTTGTTGTAGCGCCGCACGGCCGCTGCCGCGTCGCCCTCGTCGGAGAGGTCGCCGCTGCCCGAGCACAGGTAGATGCCCGACGCGGTGGCGGCGTCGTTGATGTTCTGGGGGTCCTTCTTGCCGTCACCGTCGGCGTCGACGCCGACCGAGCGCCAGGTGCCGGGGATGAACTGCATCGGGCCGACCGCACGGTCGTAGACCGAGTCCTTGTCGAGCGCGCCGTTGTCGCTGTCGGTGATCTTCGCGACGCCGTCGCGGCCGTCGAGCGGGATGCCGTAGATGCCGGGCTTGGCCACGCCCTTGGAGTCGAGCGCGTTGCCGCCGGTGCGGCCGTGGTTGGACTCGACGCGGCCGATCGCGGCGACGAGGTTCCAGGGCAGGTTGCAGGAGGCGTCGGCCTTGGCGAGCAGCGTCTCGGCGCGACGGTAGGCGTAGAGCGCGGAGGAGGGGATGCCGTTGGTGGACAGCGTGGCCAGGGTGCCGGAGGCGCCGGCGCGCGAGTCGACGCCCGCGGGCTCGGCCTGGACGCTGGCCGGCTTCTCGAACGCCGTGGCGGGCACGTCGGGGACCTCGTCGGCGCTGACCCGGTCGTCCGCCGTGGCGAGACCGGAGTTGCTGATGGCGGCACCCCAGGCGACGACGAGCAGGCTCATCGGCACCAGGGCGCTGGCCTTCTGCCAGCGGCTGAGCTTGCGTGCTCCCATGCGTCTCGTCCCTCCCGTGACAGCGTGGCTCGCGTCACAGTAAACAGATGTTACCTGCTGGTGCGTTCCCGCAGGTGTGGCCCTCGTCTCACCAACGAGACGGATCACCGCAAGGTTACGGCGAACTCCGGACGACGGCATCCCTCTCCTGGGGTGGAAGGGGGCGTGGGGCCTCCTCCTCGGGCACGGCTTGAGACACTGGACCCATGGCCCCCACTCCCGTGTCCCAGCAGTGGTTCGACCGTGCCGTGCAGGTCTCGCCCGGCGGTGTGAACTCCCCGGTGCGAGCGTTCCGCGCGGTGGGGGGCACCCCGCGCTTCATGGTCTCGGCCCAGGGGGCCTGGCTGCGCGACGCCGACGACACCGAGTACCTCGACCTCGTGGGGTCCTGGGGCCCGATGCTGCTCGGCCACGCGCACCCCGAGGTGATCGCCGCGGTCACGGCCGCGGCGGCCCGCGGCACCTCGTTCGGCACGCCCAGCCCGCCCGAGGTGGAGCTGGCCGAGGAGATCGTCGGGCGCGCTCCCGTCGAGCAGGTCCGGCTGGTCACGTCGGGCACGGAGGCGACCATGTCGGCCATCCGCCTGGCCCGCGGCTTCACCGGGCGCAGCCGGGTGGTCAAGTTCGCCGGCTGCTACCACGGGCACGTCGACTCCCTCCTGGCCGAGGCCGGGTCGGGCGTGGTCACGCTCGGGCTCCCCGGCTCGCCCGGGATCCCCGCCCACGTCACCGCCGACACGATCGTGCTCCCGTTCAACGACCGCGACGCCGTGGCGGCGGCGTTCGCCGAGCACGGTGCCGACATCGCGTGCGTGATCACCGAGGCCGCGGCCGGGAACATGGGCGTCGTGGCGCCCGAGCCCGGGTTCAACCGCTTCCTGTCCGAGACGTGCGCGGCGCACGGTGCGCTGTTCGTGAGCGACGAGGTGATGACGGGGTTCCGCGTCACGCGCTCCGGGCACTGGGGCCTCGACGGGGCGGTCGAGGGATGGCGGCCCGACCTGCTGACCTTCGGCAAGGTCATGGGCGGCGGCTTCCCTGCGGCGGCCTTCGGCGGTCGCGCCGACGTCATGTCGCTGCTGGCGCCGAGCGGTCCGGTCTACCAGGCCGGCACCCTCGCCGGGAACCCCGTGGCCTCCACGGCGGGGCTCACCACGCTGCGCCTCGCCGACGACGCGGCCTACGCCCGTCTCGACGACTGGTCGGCCCAGGCGCGCGACCTCGTCTCGTCGGCGCTCGACGAGGCCGGGGTGCCGCACGTGGTGCAGAACGTCGGCAGCATGTTCAGCGTCGTGTGGGGGCTCACCGAGCCGGTGCGCGACTTCGCGGGCGTGCAGCGCCAGGAGACGCACCGCTACACCGCGTTCTTCCACGCCATGCTCGACGCCGGCGTGTACCTGCCCCCGAGCGCCTTCGAGTCCTGGTTCGTCTCGGCGGCACACGACGACCGCGCACTCTCTAGGATGGCCGAGGCGCTGCCCGCCGCCGCTCGTGCTGCTGCCGCAGCGACGCCGGCCCCCCAGGAGGCAGCCGCTCCGTCATCGGTAGAGCCGTCGACCATCGCAAGGACCCCCTCATGAGCGAACGCACGATCGTCCACCTGATGCGCCACGGCGAGGTGCACAACCCCGAGGGCGTGCTCTACGGCCGGCTCCCGGAGTTCTACCTCTCCGACCTCGGACACCAGATGGCCGTCAAGGCCGCCGACTTCCTGTCGAAGAACGAGATCGTCCACCTCGTGTCGTCGCCCCTCGAACGGGCGCAGCAGACGGCAGCGCCGCTGGCGACCCTGCTCGAGGCCGAGGTCACGATCGACCCGCGCGTCATCGAGGCCGACAACCTCTTCGAGGGCCGCACGGTCGGTGCGGAGCCGAAGGCGCTGGCGCACCCGAAGAACTGGTGGCTGCTGCGCAACCCGTTCCGTCCCTCGTGGGGCGAGCCGTACCAGGACATCGCGACGCGCATGCGGGCCGCCGTGGCCGACGCGCGCGACGCCGCCCGCGGCCACGAGGCGGTCATCGTCTCCCACCAGCTGCCGGTCTGGATCGCCCGCCAGGCGTTCGAGCAGAACTCGTTCGTGCACGACCCGCGCAAGCGTCAGTGCACGCTCGCCAGCATCACGAGCCTCACCTTCGACGGCGACGACTACGTCGGCTTCACCTACGCCGAGCCCGCGGGCGAGCTGCTGCCCGACGACCTCAAGGCCGGCAAGAAGTTCGTCGGAGGCGCCTGACCCGTGTCCCGATCCTTCCCCCGGCGAGGTGGCGTGCTGCTGCTCGTCGTGACCCTCGCGGTGCTCGCCGGCTGCTCCGGTCGCGGCACCGAGGGCTCCACGGGCGGCTACGTGAGCGGGAGCCGCTTCGTCAGCCTCGTGCCGGTCGACGAGCGTGAGGAGGCGCCCGTCCTGGAGGGTGAGGACCTGGAGGGCGAGACGATCAGCTCCGCCGACTTCGCCGGCAAGACCCTGGTGGTCAACGTGTGGGGCTCCTGGTGCCCGCCGTGCCGCAAGGAGGCACCCGTGCTGCAGGGGGTCGCGGAGCAGTACGCCGACCGGGACGTGCAGTTCCTCGGGCTCAACGTGCGCGACCAGACGGCCGCGGCGCGGGCCTTCGAGAAGCGCATCGGCACGACCTACCCGAGCATCGTCGACACCGACGGTCGCCAGCAGCTCGGGTTCGCCGACAGCCTGCCGTCGCAGGCCATCCCGACCACCTGGGTCATCGACGCCGAGGGCCGGGTGGCGGCGAGGATCATCGACCCCGACCTGCGTGCGTCCACGCTCTCGGGCGTCATCGACGACGTGCTGACGAGCCGGTCATGACCGACTGGTTCGCCGACACCGTCCTGTCGGGATCGCTGCTGCTCGCGGTGCCGGTGGCCGTGGTGGCCGGCCTGGTGTCCTTCTTCTCGCCGTGCGTGCTGCCGCTGCTGCCCGGCTACCTGTCCTACGTGAGCGGCGTGGGCGTGCAGGACCTCGAGACGTCGGGTCGGTCGCGCCTGCTGCTCGGCTCCGTGCTGTTCGTCCTGGGCTTCACGGTCGTGTTCGTGGCCGGCGGTGCCCTGTTCGGCGCGGTGGGCCAGCAGCTCTACGACTACCGGCGGCTGATGTCGATCGTGCTCGGCCTGGTGGTGATCGTGCTGGGCCTCGTGTTCAGCGGCGTGCTGCCGGTGCTGCAGCGCGAGGTGCGCGTGCACGCCGTGCCCGCCGTGGGCGTGGCCATCGCCCCCGTGCTGGGCGTCTTCTTCGGACTGGGGTGGCTGCCCTGCATCGGCCCCACGCTCGGTGCGGTGCTCACGCTCGCCAACACCGAGGGCACGCTCGAGCGCGGCGCCTTCCTGACCTTCACGTACTGCCTCGGGCTGGGGCTGCCGTTCGTGGTCGCGGCGCTCGCCTTCGGCCGCTTCATGGGTGCCGTCCGCTGGGCCCGCCGCCACCAGCAGACGCTGCAGCGGGTCGGTGGCGGCCTGCTCGTCGTCGTGGGGGTGCTGCTGGTGACCGGTGTGTGGGACGCCCTCGTGACCGACCTGCAGACGTGGGCCGGCGGCTACGGGGCGGCGATCTGATGGCCCGCGAGCCTCGCGAGCGCCCCGACCTGGCGCCTGCGCTCGGCACGGTCGAGACCCTGCGGTGGGCGTGGCGCCAGCTCACGTCGATGCGCACGGCGCTCCTGCTGCTCCTGCTGCTCGCCGTGGCGGCGATCCCAGGCTCGATCGTCCCGCAGCGAGGCGTCGACGCCCGCGCGGTCGAGGCGTTCCAGGCCCGGCACCCTGACCTCACGCCGTGGCTGGAGCGGCTCGGTGTCTTCCACACCTACACGTCGCCCTGGTTCAGCGCGATCTACCTGCTGCTCATGGTGTCGCTCGTGGGCTGCATCCTGCCGCGCACCAGGGTGTACCTGAAGGCCGTCCGCGCCCGTCCGCCCAAGGCCCCGCGCAACCTCGAGCGCCTGCCCGCGTCGGCCGTGTTCGAGACCGACGCCGACGTCGAGGAGGTGCTGGCCGTCGCGCGCGAGACGCTGCGCGGCCCACGCCTGCTGCCCACGCGCATCGACGTCGTGCGCGGGGGTGCCGGGCCGGGGGCGGCGAACAGCGCCGGCGGGGGTGCCGGGCCCGGGGCGGCGAACGACGCTGCCGAGCTCCGGGCGGAGCGCGGCTACCTGCGCGAGCTGGGCAACCTGGTGTTCCACACGAGCATCGTGGCGGTGCTGGTCGGCGTGGCCGTGGGGGCGCTGTTCGGCTACCGGGGTGCGGCGATCGTGACGCAGGGCGACGGCTTCGCCAACGTGCTCACGCAGTACGACGAGTTCTCCTCGGGTGCGCTGTTCGACACCGACGACCTGCCGCCGTTCTCGCTGCAGCTGGACCGGATGGTCGCGAGGTTCTGGACCGAGGGCCCGCAGCGGGGTGCACCGCGGCTGTTCGAGGCGTCGGGCTCCTACCGGGCCGGCGTCGACGGCGCGGAGAAGCCGTACGAGATCCGCGTCAACCACCCCCTGGCCGTCGACGGCACGTCGGTGTTCCTCGTGGGCCAGGGCTACGCGCCCGTCATCAGGGTCACGGACGCGCAGGGCGACGTCGTGTTCGACGGGGCGGTCCCGTTCCTGCCCGCGGACGGCACGTACACCTCCAACGGCGTCATCAAGGTGCCCGAGGCCCAGCCGGAGCAGCTCGGCTTCCAGGGCTTCTTCCTTCCGACCGCGGTGTCGGACGGCACGGAGGAGGCGTCGATCTCGGCCTTCCCCGGCGCCGTCAACCCGCTGCTCGGGCTGTTCGTCTTCCACGGCGACCTCGGCATCGACGACGGGCTCCCGCAGTCGGTCTACGTGCTCGACAAGGAGAACCTCGAGCAGTACAAGAACGCCGACGGGTCGAACTTCCGGGTGAGCCTGAGCCCGGGCCAGGAGGCCGACCTGCCCGACGGCGGCACCATCGAGTTCACCGACCTGACCCTCTTCGCCCGCTTCCAGATCGCGTCGACGCCGTTGGTGTGGCTGCCCCTCGGTGGCATCAGCATCGGCATCGTCGGGCTGGTGCTCTCGTTGGCGATCCGGCCCCGCCGTACCTGGGTCCGGGCCCGTCGGGACGGCTCACGTACCGTGGTGGAGGTCGCCGCGCTCGACCGCGTCCCCCGGGACGACCTCGGCACGAGCCTCGACGAGATGCTCGAGCGGCTGCGCAGCGGGCTCGGTGACCGGACCGATCCGCAGAAGGAGACCCGATGAACCTCGCCGACTACGCGCAGGTCTCGAACTACGCCATCGCCTCGGCCACGGGCATCGTCGCCCTGGCCTTCCTCGCGCACGTCGCCGAGTGGGGCTTCGCGCGACGCAGCGCGCCCGCGTCGGCGCAGGTGCCGGTCACCGCCGGTGCCCCCGCCGAGACGGTCGCCGACGACGCACCTGCCTCGCCCGAGGAGTCGCCGAGCCGTTCCGACGTCCTCTCGTCGATCGCCTACTCCCTCGCCGTGCTCGCGAGCGTCGTGCTGGTCGTCGGCATGGTCTCCCGCGGGCTCGCGGCGCAGCGGGTGCCGTGGGGCAACATGTACGAGTTCGGCGTCGGTGGTGCCCTGGTGGCGCTCGTCGTCTACGTCGTCGTCGCGCGGATCTCGCCCATCGAGTGGCTCGGTGGCATCGTCACGGGCTTCGCGCTGGTCGTGCTCGGCATGGCGTCGTCGACGTACGTGCCGGCCGGTCCGCTCGTGCCCGCCCTGCACTCCTACTGGCTCGTCATCCACGTGGCCGCGGTCATGATCGCGGGCGCCTTCTTCCTGCTCGGCACGGCGGCGTCGGTGCTGTACCTCGTCCGCGCCCGCGCCGAGGAGAACGGCACCGTCGGCCCGACGCTGTCGCGGTTCCCGACCGCCGCCGTGATGGACCAGCTGGCCTACCGCGTGATCGCCGTGGGCTTCCCGCTCTGGACGTTCGGCGCCCTCATCGCGGGCCCGATCTGGGCGCACTACGCGTGGGGCCGCTACTGGGGCTGGGACCCCAAGGAGGTCTGGGCGTTCATCACGTGGGTGGTCTACGCCGGCTACCTGCACGCCCGCGCCACGGCCGGCTGGAAGGGCAAGCGCGCCGCGACCATCGCGATCGTCGGCTTCGCCACCTTCCTGTTCAGCTACTACGGCGTCAACCTCTTCGGCTCCGGCCTCCACTCCTACGCCAAGTAGCCCCGAGGTCCTTCCGCCCCGCGGGGCGTTTTGACGCGTTCGCGTCGATCCTGGCGGCGGGAATCGACGCGAACGCGTCAAAACGCGAGGTCCGGGCGGCTTGTGGACGGCGAGGTAGGCACCCGGGAGGCTCCGCCGCACCATGTGGCGATGGTCGTACCCGTCCCGGAAGCGTTGCTTCGTGGCCCCTTCACCATCGCTCAGGCCGACGTTCTCGGCTACCCGCGCGGAGCCCTGAGGCGCTCCTGCTGGGTCGGGCTGTTCCGCGGCGTCTACGTGCACCGCGAGCTCGAGCGGACCGCGTGGGTGTGGGCGGCCGGCGCGCTGCTCACCGTCCTGCCGGAGGCGGCGGCCGTCGTCACGCACCGGACCGCTGCCGTGCTCTACGGCTTCGACCCGGGTGGATGGGGCGCGGCGCCCTGGGAGCTGTCCGTCAGAGGGCCGACCCACTCCCGTGTCGAGACGGTGAGGCTGCACCGCCGCATCGGTGATCTCGACGAGGACAGGTACCGCGCGCCGCTCCCGATCTCCGGGCCGGAACGCACGATCGTCGACTGCGCCCTTCGCGCCACGCTGGTGCAGACGGTGCAGCTCATGGAGCACATGATGCGAGCCGGGCACACCACCCGCGAACGTCTCTTCACCTACCTCGGTGACTGCCACCTGCACGGCGTGGTCGCGGCGCGTGAGGCGTTCGAGCTCGTGCGGGAACGCTCGGAGTCGGTGCGGGAGACCTGGCTGCGGCTCCTGCTCGTGCTCGCCGGTCTTCCGGAGCCGGAGGTCAACGTCGACGTCCGCACACCCGACGGCGTGTTCGTGGCGCGGGTCGACCTGCTGTACCGACGGTGGAAGGTCGTCGTCGAGTACGACGGGCGGCACCACGAGACCGATGCGCGGCAGTGGGCCCGCGACCGTCGACGTCGCGAGGCGCTCGAGGCCCTCGGCTACCGGGTCATCGTCGTGGCAGCCGCCGATGCGAAGCATCCGCAGGACGTCGTGCGGCGAGTCCGCCGGGCGCTGGTCGACCGAGGCTACGCCGCCGAGCGCCACTGGTTCTCGCCCCGCTGGATCCACCTCTTCGCCGGCGGTGCGGACCCCGACCGCTCCGCGCACCGACCGCGCCACGCGTTTTGACGCGTTCGCGTCGGTTTCGACGGCGCGGATCGACGTCAATGCGTCAAAACGCGGACGGGGGTGGGGTCAGAGGCCGCGGAGGTAGTCGGGGTCGTCGTCGGGGCCGCGGGTGGGCGGGCGGCCGCCGGGCCAGCCGTAGCCGGAGTCGCGGGGCGGGCGGCCCTTGCGGGGCTGCGAGCCCAGGAACACCCAGGCGAGCGGTCCGACGAACGGGACCAGGATCGCGACGAACCACGCCGGCTTCGGCAGGCCGCGGACCTGCGAGCGGGGGGTGGCGATCAGGTCGAAGAACGCGTACACGAGCAGGACCACGCCCACGATCGCGATCAGTGCCTTGCCCATGGCGACACCGTACCCGCGACCCTCAACCTCGGCTGGTCGACGGCCGGACCGCGCGACGGTCGAGCGGCGGACGACCACCCCGGCCCCGCCGTCGAGGGCGCGAGCGCGGGCGAGCGACCTGCTTCGACGCGTCGACCGATAACCTCGGGGCATGAAGGCCTTCTGGAGGTACACGCTCGCCCGGCTCAGCGTCCTGGCCGTCACCTACCTGCTGCTGTGGGGCGTGGGCCAGTTCTTCCTGGAGTTCGACGAGCTGACGAACCTGCTCGTCCTCCTCGCCGCCATGATCATCTCCTCGATCATCTCGATCTTCCTGCTCGCCGGGATGCGCGAGGACCTCGCCGCGAACGTGCAGCAGCGGGCCGAGCGCATGTCGTCGCGCATCGAGGAGTCGCGCAGTGCCGAAGACGTCGACTGAGACCCGCGCCTGGATCGACGAGGCCATCCGCCGCGTCGAGGCCGACGCCAACCGCAGCGCCGACACCCACCTGCACGCGCTGCCCGTCGCCACGCCCGACGTCGACCTGTACCTGAAGGACGAGTCGGTCCACCCCACCGGCAGCCTCAAGCACCGCCTCGCCCGCTCGCTGTTCCTGCACGCCCTCTGCAACGGCTGGATCGGCCCGGACTCCACGATCGTCGAGGCGTCCAGCGGGTCCACCGCCGTCAGCGAGGCGTACTTCGCGCGGCTCGTCGGCCTGCCGTTCGTGGCCGTCATGCCGGCCGCCACGAGCACCGAGAAGGTCGCGCTCATCGAGTGGCACGGCGGTCGCTGCCACTTCGTGCAGAACGCCGCCGACGTGTACGACGAGGCCCGCCGCGTGGCCGCCGACTGCGGTGGCCACTACATGGACCAGTTCACCTACGCCGAGCGAGCCACCGACTGGCGGGGCAACAACAACATCGCCGAGTCGATCTTCGAGCAGATGTCGGCCGAGCGTCATCCCGTCCCCGCCTGGGTCGTGGTCAGCGCCGGCACGGGCGGCACGTCGGCCACGATCGGCCGCTACCTGCGCTACCGCCGCCACCCCACGTCGTTACTGGTGGCCGATCCCGAGAACTCCGCGTTCCTCGACGGCTGGGCGCAGGACCGGTCGGACGTGGTCACGGGGGCCTCGTCGCGCATCGAGGGCATCGGCCGGCCGCGCGTGGAGCCGTCGTTCGTCGGCGGCGTCATCGACGACATGCTCCGCGTCCCCGACGCCGCCTCCATCGCCACGATGCGCTGGACGAGCGACCGGCTCGGACGACTCGTGGGCGGCTCCACCGGCACCAACGTGTGGGCGTCGCTGACCCTCGCCACCCGCATGCACCGGGCAGGGGAGCAGGGCAGCATCGTCACGCTGCTGTGCGACGCGGGGGAGCGCTACCTCAGCACCTACTACGACGACGCGTGGCTCGCCGACCGCGGCATCGACCTCGCGCCGTTCTCGGCGATGCTCGAGGAGTACGACGCGACCGGCTCCCTGCCGGTGCCGAACGACCGTGGGGTCAGCTGACCTCGACGAGCGTCCACGACTCGACGCGACCGTCGGCGAGCACGAGGTGGCCCAGCGTGCCGTGCGGCTGGCGTCGCTTGTCGGTGGGCGAGCCGGGGTTGAGGATCCGCAGGCCGTCCTCGGGGTCCTCGCTCGTCTCGTCCCACGGGATGTGGGAGTGGCCGAACACGACCACGTCGGCGTCGGGGAACCGCCGACGCATGCGCCGCACACGGCCCTGCTTGGCGCCGGCGTCGTGGATCATCGCCACGCGCACGCCGGCGAGCTCGAGCTCGAGGGTCTCCGGTGCGCCCCACGCGGCCACGTCGGGACCGTCGTTGTTGCCCAGGACCACGTGGACGGGCGCGAGCGCGGCCAGCTCGTCGAGCACCGACGGGACGCACACGTCGCCGGCGTGCAGCACCAGGTCGACGCCGCGCAGCTCCTCGGCGACGCGCTCGGGCAGGCCCTTCCAGAACCGCGGCGCGTGGGTGTCGGAGACGACTCCGACGCGGAGCCGGCGGGGGTGCCGGGCCGTGGGCGGCATATCGGCCGAGCTCACCGGCCCAGCACGAGGCCGAGCGCCAGTCCGGCCGACCACAGCAGCTCCGCGACCCCGGTGGCCTTGAGCACCGGGATCAACGCGGGACCGACGGCACCGCCGGCCACGGCCCGCAGCGCCGGCAGCGCCGGCAGCAGACCGGGCAGCGCCAGCAGAGCCCACGGGGTGGCGCCGACGGCGATCGCCCCCGCCGCTGCCGCGGCGACCACCACGAGCGCGACGTAGAAGGTGCGCGAGCGGGCGTCGCCGAGCACGACGGCGAGCGTGCGCTTGCCGGCCTCGACGTCGGTGGGGATGTCGCGCAGGTTGTTGGCCACGAGGATCGCGCAGGCGAGTGCGCCGACGCCGACGGCGGCCGCCCACGCCTCCCAGGGCAGCGCCTCGACCTGCACGTACACGGTGCCGAGCACGGCCACGAGCCCGAAGAACAGGAACACGCTCACCTCGCCGAGGGCCCGGTAGCCGTAGGGGTTGGAGCCGCCGGTGTAGGTCCACGCGGCCCCGAGCGCGGCGACGCCCACGAGCAGCAGCCACCACGTGGTGGTGGCGGCGAGGGCGAGGCCGAGGAGCGCGCCGAGGCCGAGGAAGCCGAGGGCCGCGGCCTTGACCGCGGCCGGCGACGCGAGCCCCGACCCCACCAGGCGCAGGGGGCCGACGCGGTCGTCGTCGGTGCCGCGTACGCCGTCGGAGTAGTCGTTGGCGTAGTTCACGCCGATCTGCAGGGCCAGCGAGACCCCGAGGGCGAGCAGCGCCTTGGCCCAGACCACGTCGTCGACGAACGCGGCCACGCCCGTGCCCGCGAGCACGGGCGCCACGGCGGCGGGGAGGGTGCGGGGACGGGCCCCCTCGACCCACTGCGAGAGGGTCGCGCTGCTGCTGTCGGTCACCGTGCTCCTTCGTCCGGGGGCTCCTCGGCCCGGGGCTCCTCCGGTCGAGGGCTCTCCGCGCGGGCTCCGCAAGGTTCAGCCGTCAGTCTGCCAGCGCCTACGCTGGGCGCATGAAGCAGCCGCCGTTCCCGTTCGTGCTCGTGGGGCTGACCGGTCTGTTCGTGTGGCTCGCGGTCACGACGGCCGGTGGCTGGCTGCCGATCGCCGCGGGGTTCGGGGCGCTGCTCACCGGAGCGGCGGCGCTGTACCAGTCCCGTCCGGTGCGCGAGCCCGGTGACCCGATCACCGACGACGACCTGGAGCCGGGGCCCTGACCGGAGCGGGCCCGGCGTCGCTGCGCCCGGTGGCGGGGCCGGCGCGTGAGGTCCTGGAGCTGCTCCGGCCGTGGGTCGACGGCGTCGACACCGCCCCGCTCGTCGTGCGCACGTCGGGGAGCACGGGCCAGCCCAAGGACGTGCGGCTGTCGCGCAACGCCGTGCTGGCGTCTGCCACTGCCAGCGCTGCGCGCCTCGGTGGGCCGGGCCAGTGGCTCCTGGCCCTGCCGGTCACCGGGGTGGGTGGCCTGCAGGTGCTGGTGCGGTCGCTGCTGGCGGGGGCCGAGCCGGTGCTGCTCGACGAGCACGCCGACCTGGAGCAGGCCGTGGCGGCGATGCGGCCACCGGCGGCGGCACCCCGGCGGTTCGCCTCGCTGGTCCCGACCCAGCTGCACCGGCTGGCGCAGGCCGGACGACTCGACGTGGTCGCGTCGCTCGACGCCGTCCTCGTCGGCGGCGCGGCCGTCGACCCCGCCCTGCTGGAGCGCTCGCGCGACGCGGGCGTGCGGGTGGTGCGGACCTACGGCATGAGCGAGACGAGCGGCGGCTGCGTGTACGACGGCGTCCCGCTCGACGGCGTGGACCTGCGCATCGTCGAGCCCGTCGACGGCGTGGGGCGCGTCCAGGTGTCGGGCCCGGTGCTGTTCGACGGCTACGGCGACGAGCCCCGGGTCGGTGCGTGGTTCGACACGGCCGACCTCGGCCGGGTCGACGACGGCGTGCTGAGCGTGGTGGGCCGCAGTGACGACGTGGTGGTCAGCGGCGGGGTCAACGTGCCGCTGCCCGCCGTCGAGCGGGCGCTGCGCGGGGTGTCCGAGGTGCACGACGCGGCGGTCGCCGGCGTGCCCGACGACGAGTGGGGCACGCGCGTCGTCGCCGTGGTGGTGCCGGCCGACGCCACGTGCCTCGACGGCGTGCGGGCCGGGCGACTGCGCGACGCCCTGGAGGATGCCGGTCTGCCCCGGGCGTGGGGGCCGCGCGACGTCGTGCTCGTCGACGCGGTGCCGCTCCTGCCCGGGGGCAAGGTCGACCGGCTGGCCGTGCGGAGGCTCACCGGCGGGTGACCCGCAGCCCGCCCGAGGTCCGAGTGGCGTCAGGCGGAGGCGACGGCCTGGTCGATCGGGGTGTCTCCGGACACGAGGTCCCACTGACGGCCGATGCCCGCCCCGGTGTCGAGGGACTCCGCGAGCACGGCGGCCACGTCGGCGCGGGGGATCTCCCCCCGGGCCACGGAGTCGCCGAGCGTCACGGTGCCGCGAGCCGGGTCGTCGGTGAGGCGTCCGGGGCGCACGATCGTCCAGTCGAGGCCGCTCCCGCGCAGGGCGACGTCGGCGTCGCGCTTGGCCTCCACGTAGGCGCGCCACACGTCGTCGGTGTCCTCGGGCAGCGGCAGGTCGACGCCGATGGCCGAGACCTGCACGAAGCGACTGATGCCGGCGAGCTTCGCCCCGTCGATCGACTTCAGCGACCCCTCGAGGTCGACGCTCTTCTTGCGGTCGAGGTTGCCGTCGGCGCCGCCGCCGGCGGCGAACACCACGGCGTGGCATCCCTCGAAGGCGTGGGCGAAGCCGTCGGCGTCCTGCTTCTCGATGTCGAGGCGGCGCGCGGTGGCACCACGCTGCTCGACGTCGGACACGTGGGCGTCGCTGCGCACGAGCGCGACGACGTCGTGGCTGCGGGCGCGGAGCTGGTCGATGAGGTGGAGGGCGATCTGGCCGTGGCCCCCGACGATGGCGATCTGCGACATGCCTCCACCGTGGCACGCCCCTGGTGAGGGTGCAGGTCCGGGCGGCGTGGTGTGCGCAGGCTCACCGTTCGCAGGAGCCGGTGGCCGACGCGCCGGTGCGGGTGTCCCGGCGGCGATAGGCTCGGCCGGTGCACACCTTCGCCATCGGGATGCCCGTGCGGTTCCGCGGCATCTCCCGACGCGAGGGTGTGCTGCTGCAGGGCGAGGCCGGCTGGGGGGAGTTCAGCCCGTTCCTCGACTACGGCGACGTCGAGTGCGTGCCGTGGCTCGCCAGCGCCCTCGAGGCGGCGCACCAGGGCTGGCCGGACCCGGTGCGCGACCGGGTGCCCGTGAACGCCACCGTGCCGGCCGTCGGCCCCGAGCAGGCGGCGGCGATCGTGCGCGCCTCGGGAGCGTCGACGGCGAAGGTCAAGGTGGCCGAGCGCGGGCAGTCGCTGGCCGACGACATCGCCCGCGTCGAGGCGGTGCGCGACGCCCTGGGTCCTGCCGGGCGGGTCCGGGTGGACGCGAACGGCGGTTGGTCGGTCGACGACGCCGTCGTGGCGATCCGGGCGCTCGACACCGTCGGCACCCTCGAGTACGTGGAGCAGCCGTGCGCCGACGTCGAGGAGCTCGCACTCGTCCGACGTCGCGTCGACGTGCCGGTGGCGGCTGACGAGTCGATCCGGCGTGCCGCCGACCCGTACCGCGTGCGTGACCTCGAGGCCGCCGACGTCGCGGTGCTCAAGGTCCAGCCGCTCGGCGGCGTGCGAGCGTGCCTGCGGGTCGCCGAGGAGATCGGGCTGCCCGTCGTGGTCTCCAGTGCCGTCGAGTCGTCCGTGGGACTCGCCGCCGGGGTGGCGCTCGCCGCGGCGCTCCCGGAGCTGCCCTACGCCTGCGGCCTGGGCACCACCTCGCTGCTCGGCGGCGACGTGACGGACGCCCCGCTGGTGCCCGTCGACGGCTGGTTGCCCGTGCGCTCCGTCGAGGTCGACGACGAGGCGTTCGCCGTCGTCGCGGCCGATGCCCCGACCGGCGCCGCCTGGCGGGCCAGGTTCGAGCGTGTCGAGGCGCTGCTCCGGGTGGGGGACGCGCCGTGAGCGAGCAGCGCGCCACCGGCGTCGCGCGTCGGCTGCTGCACACGCTGCTGGCCCACGGCGTGACGGACGCCGTCCTGTCGCCCGGTTCGCGGTCGGCGCCGATCGCCCTGGCCCTGCACGCCGCCGACCGCGCCGGACGCATTCGTCTGCACGTGCGCGTGGACGAGCGGGAGGCCGGCTTCCTCGCGCTGGGCCTGGCCCGCACCTCCCACCGCGTGGTGCCCGTGGTCACGACGTCGGGCACCGCCGTGGCCAACCTGCACCCGGCGATGCTCGAGGCGCTGCATGCGGGCATCGGCGTGCTCGCCGTCACCGCGGATCGCCCGGCGCGGCTGCGCGGCACCGGCGCGAACCAGACCACCGTGCAGCCGGACATCTTCCCCGGCATCCGGAGCATCGACCGGGTCAAGCAGCTGCTGATGGGCCCGGACGCGCCGGTGCACCTCAACCTCGAGCTCGACGAGCCGTTGGTGGAGCCGATCGACTGGACCCTCGACGACCCCGCAGCGTCCGTCCTGGGCAGCGTGCGTCGGGCGTACGAACCGGGCACCCTGGTCACGCTCGACGCCGGGCCCCGCACCGTCGTGCTCGCCGGCGACGATGCGGGCCGACGCGCGCGCGTGCTCGCCCGCGACGCCGGCTGGCCGCTGCTCGCCGAGCCGACGTCGGGCTCGCGCACCGGCGGCGCCCTGCCGACCTACCGGCTCCTGCTCGGCCACGAACCCCTCGCCGGACGCATCGAACGGGTGGTCTCCTTCGGCCACCCCACGCTGAGCCGACCCGTCACGCGGCTGCTCGCCCGCGTCGACGTCGACGTGGTGCACGTGGGCACGCAGGCCACGTTCCCGGTGCCCGCCGGTCCGCGCGTCACGTTCACCGACGAGGTCGCGGCGAACGGGGTCGGTGACGCCGCGTGGCTGCAGGAGTGGACCGACGCCGACGCGCGGGTGGTCGGCGCGGTCGACGCCGTCGTCGCCGCGAACCCCGCGTCGGGGCTCGCCGTCGCCCGCACCGTGGCGGAGGCGCTCCCACCCGGCGGTCTGCTGGTGGTCGGCGCGTCCCAGCCGATCCGTGACCTCGACGTCGTCGCGATGCCATGGACCGTGGGGGAACGTCGCTACGTGGTCGCCAACCGCGGCCTTGCGGGCATCGACGGCACCCTCTCGACCGCGATCGGCGCGGCGCTGGCGCGTGACTCCTCCCGCGCACTCGCCCTGGTCGGCGACCTGACCTTCCTGCACGGCAGCAACGGGCTGCTGGTCGGCCCCGACGAGCCCCGACCCGACCTCACCGTGGTGGTGGTCAACGACGACGGCGGCGCCATCTTCGCGACGCTCGAGCAGGGCGGCCCCGACCACGCCGACGCCTTCGAGCGCGTCTTCGGCACGCCCACCGGTGCTGATCTCGGCGCGCTCTGCGCCGGGTACCGCGTGCCGCATCGACGCGTGGAGCCGGACGGCCTCGCCGCCGCACTCGCGTCACCGACGGGTGGGCTCGAGGTGGTCGAGGTGACCCTGCGTCGCGACGACCGCCGTGCCCTCGACGTCGCTCTGCGCGCCGCCGCGACGAGCGCCCTCACCGGCTCCTGACCGCAGAGGGCCACGCCCCGTCCGATGGCCCCGTCCGATGGCCCCCTCCGATGGCCCCCTCCGATGGCCCCCTCCGATGGCGCAGTCCGACAGGCCGTCCGGTGGGCGAGAAACCGTGACAGTTCTGGTGTCATCGACCATGCCGGGAGTACGGTGGTGACGCGCATCACGCATCCCGGCGGTAGGTCGTCCACGACCTCGCAGCCGGACGAGGGAAGGACGGACATGGGGATCGAGACCTTCGACTACGTCGTCATCGGGTCGGGCAGCGGTGGCGGCGTCGTCGCCACGCGCCTGAGCGAGGACCCCGACGTCCGGGTGCTGCTGCTCGAGGCGGGCCCGGCCGACGACGACGACATGATCCACCTGCCGGCCGGCTTCTCCACCCTGTTCAAGACGTCGTGGGACTGGGGCTACCAGACCACCCCGCAGAAGCACCTCGGCAATCGCCGGGCCGACTGGCCCCGCATGAAGGCGCTCGGTGGCTGCACGTCGATGAACGCCATGATCTACATCCGCGGCAACCACGCCGACTACGACGAGTGGCGCGACGGCTACGGCGCCGAGGGCTGGGGCTACGACGACGTCCTGCCGTACTTCCGCAAGTCCGAGGGCAACCAGCGGATCCGCAACTCCTTCCACGGCAACGACGGTCCCCTGCACGTCGAGGACCGCCGCCACGACCACGAGCTCAGCACCGCGTTCGTCGAGTCGGCCGCGGCCAACGGCATGAAGCGCACCGACGACTTCAACGGCGCCGAGCAGGAGGGCGCCGGGCTGTACCAGGTCACGTGCCGCAAGGGTCGGCGCTGGTCCGTGGCCGACGCCTACATCCGGCCTGCGCTCGGCCGCCCCAACCTGGTGCTGCGCACCGAGGCCTTCGTGACGTCGATCGACCTCGAGGGCACGAAGGGCTCCAAGCGTGCGGTGGGCGTCACGTACCGGCGCGGCGCGTTCACCGAGTCGGTGCGCGTGAACGGCGAGGTCGTCCTCGCCGGTGGCGCCGTCAACTCACCGCAGCTGCTCATGCTGTCGGGCATCGGCCCGGGCGCCCATCTCAAGGAGCACGGCATCGACGTGCAGGTCGACCTGCCCGGCGTCGGCCAGAACCTGCAGGACCACCCCGTGTCGGGCGTGCTCGCCCACACGCAGGACACCACCGACATCGCCGCGTCGCTCAACCTGCCCCAGCTGCTCAAGGCCCAGAAGCTCGGCCGCGGACCGCTCACCTCGAACGTCGCCGAGGCCGGCGCGTTCTTCAAGAGCCGCGACGACCTCGACCTGCCCGACCTGCAGTTCCACTTCGCGCCCACCGGCTTCTGGGACAACGGCCTGCACGAGCCGTCGCAGCCGGCGCTCACGCTCGCCGCCACGCTGGTCAACGTGCAGAGCCGCGGGCACGTGCGCCTCCGCTCGGCCGACCCGACGTGGAAGCCGGAGATCGAGGCGGGCTACCTCGACGACCGCGCCGACCTCGAGGCGCTCGCCGCCGGCATCCGTCGCGCCTGCGAGATCCTCAAGGACGGTCCGCTGGCCCGCTTCGTCAAGGCGCCGTGGGAGCCCGCGTCGCTCGACCCGACCGAGGACCAGGTGCTGGCCTCCATCGGGCGCCTGTGCCAGACGCTCTACCACCCCGTCGCCACCTGCGCGATGGGCACGGGCGACGACAGCGTCGTCGACCCGCAGCTGCGCGTCCGCGGCGTGGAGGGCCTGCGGATCGCCGACGCGTCCGTCATGCCCGCCGTCCCCCGTGGCAACACCAACGCCCCCACCATCATGGTCGGCGAGAAGGCTGCCGACCTCATCAAGGAGTCCCGATGACCTCGACGTTCGACCGTCACCCGAACCCGCCCGCCACGTCCGCCTCGGTGCCCGCCGACGGTGTCGAGACCTTCGAGTCGCTCGACCCGGCCACGGGCGACGTGGTCGGTGTCCACCCGGTCGCCGGCCCCGAGGACGTCGCGCTCGCCGTCGAGCGGGCCCGCGACGCCGCGCAGTGGTGGGGTGCCCTGAGCTTCGACGAGCGGGCCGAGCACCTGCTCACGTGGCGCAGCGTCATCACCCGCCGCATCGCGCAGCTGGCGGCGCTCTCGCGCAGCGAGACGGGCAAGCCGATCGCCGACGCACAGCTCGAGATCGCGCTCGCGATCGACCACGTCGCCTGGGCCGCCAAGCACGCCAAGAAGGTGCTCGGCCCGCAGAACGTGTCGTCCGGCCTGGTCATGGCCAACCAGAAGTCCACGGTCGAGTACAAGCCGCTCGGCGTGGTCGGCGTCATCGGTCCGTGGAACTACCCGGTCTTCACGCCCATGGGCTCGATCGCCTACGCCCTCGCCGCCGGCAACACCGTCGTGTTCAAGCCCAGCGAGTACACGCCGGGCGTCGGCGTGTGGCTGGCCGACACCCTCAGCGAGGTCGTCGGCGGCATCCCGGTCCTGCAGACGATCACCGGCCTCGGCCCCACGGGTGCCGCCCTGTGCACCTCGGGCGTCGACAAGCTGGCCTTCACCGGCTCCACCGCCACCGGCAAGAAGGTCATGGCCGCGTGCGCCGAGCGGCTCACGCCCGTCGTGATCGAGGCCGGCGGCAAGGACTCGCTGATCGTCGACCAGGACGCCAACATCGCCAAGGCCGCCGAGGCTGCGCTCTGGGGCGGCATGTCCAACGCCGGCCAGACCTGCATCGGCACCGAGCGCGTCTACGTGCACGAGCGGGTCTTCGACGCGTTCGTCGCCGAGATCACCGAGCAGGCCCAGGGGCTGCGCGCCGGTGGTGACGCGGGCGCGCACATCGGCCCCATCACCATGCCGTCGCAGGTGGACGTGATCCGCGGCCACGTCCAGGACGCCCTCGACCGCGGTGCCACCGCCGTCGTCGGCGGCATCGACGCGGTGGGCGAGCGGTTCGTCCAGCCCACGATCCTGACCCACGTCCCGGAGACGTCCAGCGCGATCACCGAGGAGACGTTCGGCCCCACGCTGGCGATCAACCCGGTGCGCGACATGGACGAGGCGGTGCGGCTCACGAACGCCGGCAAGTACGGCCTCGCCGGTGCGGTGTTCTCCAAGCGCAACGGCATGGAGATCGCCCGTCGCATCCGTTCGGGCATGACGTCGGTCAACGGCATCATCACGTTCGCGGGCGTGCCCGGCCTGCCGTTCGGCGGCGTCGGCGAGTCCGGCTTCGGGCGCATCCACGGCCCCGACGGCCTCAAGGAGTTCACGTACGCCAAGGCCATCACGCGCCAGCGCTACGCACCGCCGCTCAACCTTACGTCCTTCAAGCGCACCGTGCGCGACGAGAAGGGCCTCAACCTCATCGTCACGCTGCTGCACGGCGGCAAGAAGACGCTCAAGGAGTAGTCCCGACCCGTCAGTCCTCGCGTTTCGGACACCTGCGGGGCATTCCAGGGCACGAAAGTGCCCCGGAAGTGTCCGAGACGTGGGGACTGGTCGGTCGGCGTCAGGCGAGGGCGTCGCGTACGGGCACGAGCTTGGCCTGGCTCTCGGCCAGCTCGTCGGCGGGGACGGAGTCGGCGACGATGCCGCAGCCGGCGAACAGGCGCACGCGGTGGCCGTCGGCCTCCAGCTGCGCCGAGCGCAGCCCGATGCCCCACTCGCCGTCGCCCTCGGCCCCGATCCAGCCGACCGGCCCGGCGTAGCGGCCGCGGTCGAGCCCCTCGATCTCGGCGATCAGGGCCACGGCGGCGTCGGTGGGGGTGCCGCCGACGGCCGCCGACGGGTGCAGCGCGGCCGCGAGGGTGAGGGCGCTGGCGTCGCCGCGCAGCACGGCGGTCACGTCCGTCGCGAGGTGCATGACGTTGGGCAGGTGCAGCACGAACGGGGCGTCGGGGACGTTGGTGCTGCGGCAGTGCGGTGCGAGCGCCTCGGCCACCGAGCGCACCGCGTACTCGTGCTCCTCGAGGTCCTTGCTGGACCGCGCGAGGGACGCGGCGAGCGCGAGGTCGCGGGTGTCGTCGCCGGTCCGCCGGATCGTGCCGGCCAGCACGCGCGACGTGACCAGCCCGCGCTCCAGGCGCACCAGCATCTCCGGCGTGGAGCCGAAGAAGCCGTCGACGTGGAAGGTCCAGCAGCCGGGGTAGTCACGGGCGAGGCGACGCAGGGGGGCGCGGACGTCGAGCGGCTCGTCCAGCTCGGCCACGAGGTCGCGGGCGAGCACCACCTTGTCGAGCTGCCCGGCGGCGATGCGACGCACCGCCTCGGCGACGACGTCCTGCCAGGCGTCGCTGTCGACGGGCCCGTCGACCAGGTCGATGCCGGTCGGGTGCACGGGAGCCTCGGCGGGGACGAGCTCGGGTGCGGTCCTGATCGAGGTGCCGACGACCGTCACCCAGCTGCGCCCGTCGCGTCGGCCCACCAGGACCTCGGGGACGACGAGGCTGCTGCCGCGGCCGTCGTCGGCGAAGGCGAAGCTGCCGAAGGCCACCAGGCCGCTCCCGGGCACCTCGACCTCGTCGCGCACGACGCTGTGCCGGGTGACCTCGCGCCACCAGCGGTGCGCGCGCTCGAAGCGGTCGGGGCCGTCCGTCGAGAACGCGGCGGCACGACCCCAGCCGACGAGTCCGTCACCGTGGTGCACCCAGGCGACGGCGTCGACGTCGCGGCCCAGCAGGGCCAGGAGGGGGCCCGGATCGTCGACCTCCACGGTGCGGGCCACGAGCGGCCTCGGCAGGGGGCTCGCTGCTGAGGCGGTGTCGACGGCTGGCGTCGGAGGGCTCGTCACCCGATCCAGGCTACTCGTGGGAAGGTAAGGAGGTGACCCGAGCAGGCCTGGACAAGGAGCCCCGCGACGTCGCGCGCATGTTCGACACCGTCGCGCGTCGCTACGACCTGACCAACGACGTGCTGTCGATGGGACAGGACCGACGCTGGCGCCGTCGGGTCGTCGAGCTGGTCGATCCGCAGCCCGGCGAGCGCATCCTCGACCTGGCCGCGGGCACTGGCACGTCGAGCGAGCCGTTCCGCGAGGCCGGCGCCACCGTGGTCCCGTGCGACTTCTCCCTCGGCATGCTCCAGGAGGGCCGTCGTCGCTTCCCGCACCTGCCGTTCGTCGCGGGCGACGGCATGCGGCTCCCGTTCGCGGACGCCTCGTTCGACGCCGTCACGATCTCCTTCGGCCTGCGCAACATCCACGACCCGGTGCAGGGGCTCACCGAGCTGCTGCGCGTGACCCGCCCCGGCGGACGGATCGTCGTGTGCGAGTTCAGCACGCCCACGTGGGAGCCGTTCGACGCGCTCTACTCCAACTACCTCATGCGGGCGCTGCCGAGCATCGCGCGCCGCACGTCGTCGAACCCGGAGTCGTACGTCTACCTCGCGGAGTCCATCCGCGCCTGGCCCGACCAGAAGGGTCTGGCGCTGCGCATGGTCGAGGCGGGCTGGGGCCGTGTGGAGTGGCACAACCTCTCCGGCGGGATCGTCGCGCTGCACCACTCCGTCCGTCCCTGACCGGGCGGGGGAGGCCCTAGCGCGTCGGCACGTCCGCGGGGGCGAACCTGCGCGAGCCGAACGTCGGGGCCGCGCCAGCCAAAATGCCTTCGCCGTTGCACATGTGCGCGCATGCGCACATGATGGTGACGTGCTCACCACGCTCCGCCGTCACCCGACCTACGCCCGGCTCTTCGCCGCGCAGCTGAGCGGCCTCCTGGGGACCGGCGTCCTCACGGTCGCCCTCGCGCTGCTCGCCGCCGACCTCGCCGGACCGCGGGCGGCGGGGGTGCTGGCGACGGCGCTGACCGTGAAGATCGCCGCGTACGTCGTCCTGTCGCCGTGGATCGCACGCGTGACCGCGGGCTGGGCACCGCTGCGGGTGCTCGTCGGGGCCGACGTCGTGCGGGTGACGGTGGCACTGGCGCTGCCTCTGGTCGACGCCACCTGGCAGGTCTACCTGCTCGTGCTGGTCCTCCAAGCCTCCTCGGCGGGCTTCACGCCCGCCTACCAGGCACTGCTGCCTCGGGTACTCGGCGACGAGGGCGACTACCGCCAGGCGCTGTCGCTGTCGCGCGTGGCCTACGACGCGGAGGCCGTGGTGAGTCCGTCCCTCGCGGCACTCGCGCTGCTCGTCGTCGACGCCCGCGCGCTCTTCGTGCTCGCCGGGGCGGGCTTCGTCGGCTCCGCGGTCGCCGTGCTCCTGGCGCGTCCGCCTGGTGCCGCCCCGCCGGTGCGGGACGACGACCGCGTGGGCGGCGGGTTCGTGGAGTTCCTCCGGCGTTCGGCCCTGCGCCGGCTCCTCCTGCTCGACCTCGTGGCTGCGTGTGCGTACGCCGCGGCGCTGGTGCTCACGCCGACGCTCGTGGACGACGTCGGCGGCGCGGAGGTAGGGGTGGGGGTCGTGCTGGCCGTGTTCGGCGCCGGGTCGGTCGTCGGGGCGCTGCTCGTCTCGCGCGCCGGCTGGCTGCCGGGTCGGGGCGACCCGTGGTCGACGATGCGGCTCGGCGCGGTCGTCGTCGCCGTCACGCTGCTGGCCGGTGGGGCTGCGGTCGGCAGTACTGCAGGGCTGGTGGTCCTGTGGGCGCTGCTGGGCCTGGGGTCGTCGCTCGTGCTGACTCCGTCGGGTCAGGTGCTGCGCGCCCAGGCCGAGGGGCGGACCCTTTCGGTGCTGTTCGCCGGCCACTTCGCGTGGTCGCACGCCTGCTACCTCCTCACGTACCCGCTGGCGGGGCTCGTCGGCGTGCAGGTCTCCCCGGCCCTCGCGCTCGTGGCGCTCGGCGGGGTGGCCCTCGTGGCGGCGGTCGTGGTTCTGACGCCGCGGCGCGCCGGGTCGGAGGAGCCCGTGCCTGCGACACAATGACCGGGTGAGCGACACCGGTGCGGATGCGAGGACGGTGCGGGCCGAGCCGAGCCTGCGCCACGACGTCGAGCCGACTCCGGAGCGCCTGGCGGAGGCGTCCGAGGTCTTCGGGCTCCTCTCCGACCGCACCCGGCTGCACCTGCTGTGGGTGCTCGCCCGTCAGGACGCCGACGTCTCCACGCTCGCCGACACCGTGGACGCGAGCCGGACCTCGGTCAGCCAGCACCTGGCGAAGCTGAGGCTGGCCGGCCTCGTGGAGGCACACCGCGAGGGCCGACGGGTGCGGTACACGCTCGTCGGCGGCCATCTGCGGCGGCTCCTGCTCGAGGCCATCGGCCATGCGGACCACGTGGTGACGGGCGAGCCGCACCACCGCTGACGGCGCGCGGGGCGAGGTTAGTGTGACCTCAGTTACAGGCGGTCCGAGCCGGGCGTAGAGTGAGGCGCAGGTCACGTTGTGAAGTGATTCACAAGGTCACGATCTCGCTCTACGTCAGGTTGCGTCGATCTCGCTGGAGGTGGCGGTGAACGAGTACACACCCGTTCTCGTCCTGGGTGCGCTCGCGGCAGGGTTCGCCGTGTTCAGCGTGGGCATCGCCCCGTTCACCGGGCCCAAGCGGTACAACCGCGCCAAGCTCGACCGCTACGAGTCCGGCATCGAGCCGAGCCCGCTGCCCGAGGGCGGCGGCAAGGTGAGCATCAAGTACTTCTTCACCGCGATGATGTTCATCATCTTCGACATCGAGATCGTCTTCCTCTACCCCTTCGCGGTCGCCTTCGACCAGATGAGCTGGTTCGCGGTCTTCGCGATCCTGCTGTTCCTCGTCAACGTCACGATCGCGTACGCCTACGAGTGGCGGCGCGGCGGAATGGAGTGGACCTGATGGGTCTCGAGGAGAAGCTGCCCAGCGGCGTCCTGCTCTCGACGGTGGAGGGCCTCGCCGGCTACATGCGCAAGGCCTCGTTCTGGCCCGCCACCTTCGGGCTGGCGTGCTGCGCGATCGAGATGATGACGTTCGGCGCGCCCCGGTTCGACTCCTCGCGCTTCGGCATGGAGGTCTTCCGCCCCAGCCCGCGCCAGGCCGACCTGATGATCGTCGCCGGCCGCGTGAGCAACAAGATGGCGCCCGTCCTGCGCCAGATCTACGACCAGATGGCCGAGCCCAAGTACGTGCTCGCCATGGGTGTGTGCGCCAGCTCCGGCGGCATGTTCAACAACTACGCGATCGTCCAGGGCGTCGACCACATCGTCCCCGTCGACATGTATCTACCCGGCTGCCCGCCGCGTCCCGAGATGCTGATCGACGCGATCCTCAAGCTGCACGACCAGATCCAGCACACCAAGCTCGGCGCCAACCGCCTCGCCGAGATCAAGGCCGACGAGCAGGTCGCTCTGTCGGCCACGCCCACGTCGGCCATGAAGGGCCTGATGCGCTGATGGCGGACGAGAAGAAGAAGCCCGCGAGGAAGAAGGCCGCCGACAAGGCGAAGAAGCCCGCGGTGGGCGACAAGACCGAGACCGTCGACGCCCGCACCGACACGCAGGACCGCTCCCGCGACCCCAAGGCTGCTCGGTCCGGGGCTGCTCGGTCCGGGGCTGCTGAGGCCGGGGCCGCGGACGCCAGGGCCACTGACGCCAGGGCCACTGACGACGGGGCCACTGACGACGGGGCCGGGAGCGACGACACCAGCGTGGTCCCCAGCGACGCCGAGACCCTCGAGGTCGTCGACGTCCGCGAGGGCATGTTCGGCGTGCACGGCACCGGCGACACGAGCGGCTACGGCGGCATGACCCGTCCCGTGGCCATGCCCGCCCCCTCGCAGCCGCCCTTCGGTGCCGGGGGGACCAGCTGGTGGGACGACGTCCACGGCCGGCTCGCCACCCTCACCGAGGAGACCGGCGCGATCGAGAAGGTCGTCGTCGACCGCGGCGAGATCACCTTCTTCGTCCGCCGCGAGGCCCTCGCCGACACCGCCCGCCACCTGCGCGACGACCCGGCCCTGCGCTTCGAGTTCTGCAGCAGCCTCTCGGCCGTGCACTTCCCGCACGAGACCGGCCGCGAGCTGCACGTCGTCTACCACCTGCTGTCGATGACCCACAACCGCCGCATCCGGCTCGAGGTCACCTGCCCCGACGCCGACCCGCACGTGCCCAGCGTCGTGGCCACCTACCCGACGGCCGACTGGCAGGAGCGCGAGGCCTGGGACATGTTCGGCATCGAGTTCGACGGCCACCCCGCCCTCACCCGCATCCTCATGCCCGACGACTGGCAGGGCCACCCCCAGCGCAAGGACTATCCGTTGGGCGGCATCCCGGTCGAGTACAAGGGCGGCACGATCCCGAGCCCCGACCAGCGCAGGAGCTACTCGTGACGAGCACCCACGAGACCGGCACTCACGACGCGTACGCCGGCACCAGCGAGACGCCGTCGGGACCGGTCTTCACGGTCACCGGCCAGGACTGGGACACCATCGACGCCTCGGCCGTCGACGGTGACCGCATCGTCGTCAACATGGGCCCGCAGCACCCGTCGACGCACGGCGTGCTGCGCCTGATCCTCGAGATCGACGGCGAGACCGTGAAGGACGCCCGTCCCGGCATCGGCTACCTGCACACCGGCATCGAGAAGAACATGGAGTTCCGCACCTGGACGCAGGGCGTGACCTTCTGCACCCGCATGGACTACGTGGCCCCCTTCAGCAACGAGGCCGCCTACGTCGCCGCGACCGAACGGCTGCTCGGGATCGAGGACGACGTCCCCGAGAGGGCCCAGGTCATCCGTGTCCTCATGCTCGAGCTCAACCGCATCAGCTCCCACCTCGTGTGCATCGCCACGGGCGGCATGGAGATCGGCGCGCTGACGGTCATGACCTGCGGGTTCCGCGACCGCGAGCTGATCCTCGACCTGTTCGAGGCGATCACCGGGCTGCGCATGAACCACGCGTACTTCCGCCCCGGCGGCGTGGCCCAGGACCTGCCGGCCGGGGGCCTGCAGCAGCTTCGCGACACCGTGGCGGTGCTCAAGAAGCGCCTGCCCGAGTACGCTGCCCTCTGCAACGCCAACCCGATCTTCAAGGGGCGCCTCAAGGGCGTCGGCCACCTCGAGCTCGACGGCTGCCTCGCACTCGGTCTCACCGGCCCGCCGCTGCGCGCCACGGGCTACGACTGGGACCTGCGCCGCAAGCAGCCGTACTGGGGCTACGACACGTACGACTTCGACGTCGTCACCTGGGACGAGCCCGACGCCTACGGCCGCTTCCGGGTGCGCCTGGAGGAGATGTGGCAGTCCATGCGCATCGTCGAGCAGGCCATCGACCGTCTGGCGACCCTCGAGGGTGCGCCGGTCATGGTCGACGACCCGAAGATCGCGTGGCCGGCCAAGCTCAGCGTCGGCTCCGACGGCCAGGGCAACTCCGCCGAGCACATCCGGCACATCATGGGCGAGTCGATGGAAGCGCTCATCCACCACTTCAAGATCGTCACCGAGGGCTTCCGGGTCCCGCCCGGCCAGGCCTACGTGGCCATCGAGGCGCCGCGCGGCGAGATCGGCTGCCACGTCGTGTCCGACGGCGGCACCCGCCCGTACCGCGCGCACTTCCGCGATCCCAGCTTCATCAACCTGCAGGGCACGTCGATCATGAGCGAGGGCGGGATGATCTCCGACGTCATCGTGGCCATCGCCAGCATCGACCCGGTCATGGGAGGTGTCGACAGGTGAGTGAGCTGCAGTCGTCCACGCCGGCGATCGACGACGCAACCGTGAGCGAGTTGCGCGAGCTCATGGGGCGGTACCCGCAGGCGCGCTCCGCGCTGCTGCCGATGCTGCACCTCGTGCAGTCCGTGCAGGGCAGCGTCACGGCCGAGGGCATCGAGCTCTGCGCCGAGCTGCTCGGCCTCTCGGCGGCCGAGGTCTCGGGCGTCGCCACCTTCTACACGATGTACAAGCGTCGGACCATGGGCGAGCACCACGTGGGCGTGTGCACCAACACGCTGTGCGCGGTCATGGGCGGCGACCTGATCTTCGAGCGGCTCAAGGACCACCTCGACGTCGGCAACGACGAGACCACCGCCGACGGCACGGTCACCCTCGAGCACATCGAGTGCAACGCGGCCTGCGACTACGCGCCGGTGCTGACCGTCAACTGGGAGTTCATGGACAACCAGACGCCGGAGTCGGCCGTGGAGCTCGTCGACCGGCTGCGTGCCGGCGAGCAGGTCACCTCCAGCCGCGGGGCCACGATCACCAGCTGGCGGGAGGCCGAGCGCGTGCTCGCCGGCTTCGAGGACGGCCGGGTCGACGAGGGTCCGTCCGCGGGAGCCGCGTCGCTGGTGGGTCTGGAGATCGCCAACGAGCGCGGCTGGTCCGCCCCGCCGCTCGACACGACCGCCGGTGGCCCGACGAGCGCGGCGACCGAGTCCAAGGCCGCCGGCGGGGGTTCCGGGCCACGGGCGGAGAAGGACAGGGCCGAGGCGGAGGCCGACACCGGCCGGGCCGAGGACGAGACCGTGGCCGAGGAGTCCGGTGCCGATGTCGAGGGTGGCGGGTCGAAGGAGAGCGATGACTGACGTGCTGACGCCGGTGCTGAGCCGGAACTGGGCCGACGAGCGGTCCTGGACCCGCGCGGCCTACGAGGAGCGCGACGGCTACGCGGCCCTGCGCTCGGCGCTCGACATGGCGCCCGACGAGATCGTCACCCTGGTCAAGGACGCGGGCCTGCGCGGCCGTGGCGGCGCTGGCTTCCCGACGGGCATGAAGTGGAGCTTCATCCCGCAGGACAACCCGAACCCCAAGTACCTCGTGGTCAACGCCGACGAGTCCGAGCCGGGCACCTGCAAGGACATCCCGCTCATGATGGCCAACCCGCACGAGCTGATCGAGGGCGTCATCATCGCGAGCCTGGCGATCCGGGCGGAGCAGGCCTTCATCTACGTGCGCGGCGAGGTGCTGCACGTCGTGCGCCGGCTCCGCGCCGCGTGCCGCGAGGCCTACGAGGCCGGCTACCTCGGGGCCGACGTCCTGGGCTCCGGCCGTCGGGTCGACCTGGTCATCCACGCCGGCGCGGGCGCCTACATCTGCGGCGAGGAGACGGCGCTGCTCGACTCGCTGGAGGGCCGTCGCGGCCAGCCCCGGCTGCGCCCGCCGTTCCCCGCCGTGGAGGGTCTGTACGCCAGCCCCACGGTCATCAACAACGTCGAGTCGATCGCCTCCGTGCCGGCCATCGTGCGCGGTGGCATCGACTGGTTCGGCTCGATGGGAACCGAGAAGTCCAAGGGCTTCACGCTCTACTCGCTGTCGGGGCACGTGAAGCGTCCCGGTCAGTACGAGGCGCCGCTCGGCATCACCCTGCGCCAGCTGCTCGAGCTCGGTGGCGGCATGCGTCAGCGGCCCGATGGAACCGACGCAGAGCTGAAGTTCTGGACCCCCGGTGGCTCCTCCACCCCGATCCTCACCGCCGAGCACCTCGACGTCCCCCTCGACTACGAGGGCGTCGGCGCGGCGGGGTCCATGCTCGGCACCAAGGCCCTGCAGGTCTTCGACCAGACCACGTCGGTGGTGCGCTGCGTGCTGCGCTGGACCGAGTTCTACAAGCACGAGTCGTGCGGCAAGTGCACGCCGTGCCGCGAGGGCACCTGGTGGCTCGTGCAGGTGCTGCAGCGTCTCGACGCGGGCGAGGGCCGCGAGGGCGACATCGAGCTGCTGCTCGACCTCTGCGACAACATCCTCGGCCGGTCCTTCTGTGCGCTGGGCGACGGCGCCACGAGCCCCATCACGTCGGCCATCCAGCACTTCCGCAGCGAGTTCGAGGCCGGCCTGCACACGCCGTCGGCCGAGCTGTTCCCGCCTGCGGCGTCGACCCTGTTCCCGAGCGAGGTGACCGCATGACCCTCGAGGCCTCCCGCGAGACGCAGACCCCCGTCGACCTCGTCACGTGCACCATCGACGACGTCGAGGTGAGCGTGCCCAAGGGGACGCTCGTCATCCGCGCCGCCGAGCTGGTGGGCACCGAGATCCCGCGCTTCTGCGACCACCCGCTGCTCGAGCCCGTGGGGGCGTGCCGCCAGTGCCTCGTGGAGGTCCCCGACGCCGGCAACGGTCGTGGGTTCCCCAAGCCGCAGGCGTCGTGCACCCTCGAGGTGGCCCCCGGGATGGTCGTCAGGACGCAGGTCACGTCGCCCGTCGCCGAGAAGGCCCAGCACGGCACGATGGAGCTGCTGCTCGTCAACCACCCGCTCGACTGCCCGGTGTGCGACAAGGGCGGCGAGTGCCCGCTGCAGAACCAGGCCATGAGCCACGGCCGCGGCGAGAGCCGGTTCGCCGAGACCAAGCGGACGTTCCCCAAGCCGCTGGCGGTCTCCGAGCAGGTGCTGCTCGACCGCGAGCGCTGCGTGCTGTGCGCCCGCTGCACCCGTTTCTCCGAGCAGATCGCGGGCGACCCGTTCATCGCGCTCGTCGAGCGTGGGGCCCGTCAGCAGGTCGGGATCGGACCGGCCACCGACGAGGCGGCCTTCGGTGACCGCCGGGAGGGCGGCGAGCAGCCGTTCCACTCCTACTTCTCCGGCAACACCATCCAGATCTGCCCGGTCGGCGCCCTCACGAGTGCCGACTACCGGTTCCGGTCGCGCCCCTTCGACCTCGTCTCGACACCGTCCGTCGGTGAGCACGACGCCTGTGGCGCCGCGATCCGCGTCGACCACCGTCGCGGCGCGGTCATGCGCCGCCTGGCCGGTGACGACCCCGAGGTCAACGAGGAGTGGATCACCGACAAGGACCGCTTCGCGTTCTCGTGGAGCCGTCAGCAGGACCGGCTGCGGACGCCGCTCGTGCGCGACCCGGACTCCGGCGAGCTGGTGGCGGCGTCGTGGCCGGGTGCGCTTGCCGCGGCTGCGGCCGGTCTGCGCGAGGCCGCGGGCAAGGTCGGCGTGCTGCCCGGAGGTCGCCTGACCGCCGAGGACGCCTACGCCTACAGCGTCTTCGCCCGCGCTGCCCTGCGCACCAACGACATCGACTTCCGTACCCGTCCGCACTCCCTCGAGGAGTCGACGTTCCTCGCTGCGCGGGTGGCGGCCCGGCGCGACGTCGTCACGCGCGACCTCGAGTCGGCCTCGACCGTCCTGCTCGTCGGGCTCGAGCCCGAGGACGAGGCGGGCACGCTCTTCCTGCGCCTGCGCAAGGCCTCCAAGCACGGCGTCCGCGTCGTCGCGGTGGGCTCGCACACCACCCGTGGCCTCGCCAAGTGCGGCGGTGAGCTGCTCACCGCCCGACCCGGCGAGGAGGCCTCGGTGCTGGACGGACTGGGCACCGCCGCGGACGAGCTGGGCCTCGACGCCCGGGCGATCGTCCTGCTCGGTGACCGTCTCGCCAGTGCGCCCGGCTCCTTCAGCGCCGCCGTGCGTCTGGCCGAGCGCTCGGGAGCCCGCCTCGCGTGGGTGCCGCGCCGTGCGGGGGATCGTGGCGCCGTCGAGACCGGGTGCCTGCCGACCCTGCTGCCGGGAGGACGCCCGGTGGGTGACGCCGAGGCGCGCGCCGACCTCGCCGCGGCCTGGGGCATCCGCTCCGTGCCGGCCAAGGCCGGACGCGACACGAGCGGCATCCTGCAGGCCGTCGCCAAGGGCCAGCTGCGCGCCCTCGTCGTGGGCGGCGTCGAGATCGACGACCTGCCCGACCCCGCCGCCGCACGTGCCGCCCTGGCCGCCGCCGACTTCGTCGTCAGCCTGGAGGTCCGCGAGAGCGAGGTCACCCGTGCCGCGCACGTGGTGCTGCCGGTGGCCCCGCCCGTGGAGAAGTCCGGCACCTTCGTCACCTGGGAAGGACGGCTGCGTCCGTTCGACACGGTGCTCCAGGTTCCCGGGTCCCTCACCGACGTGCGGGTGCTCGCCGGCATCGCGGAGGAGCTCGGTGCACCGCTCGGCTTCCGCACCACGGCCGGCGCCATGCGCAGCATGCGGGAGCTCGGGCCGTGGGACGGGTCCGGCGTCGCCGACCCCGACCTGGCTGCTCCCGAACCGTCGGCACCCGGGTCCGGCGAGGTCCTGCTGGCCACGTGGCGCCAGCTGGTCGACGACGGCCGGCTGCAGGACGGCCAGGAGCGCTACCGCGCCACCGCGCGACCGGCCGTGCTCAAGGCATCGGTCGCGACCCTCGCCTCGGCCGGTGTCGAGCCGGGCGGCATCGCCACGATCGCGACCGACCTCGGCAGCGCCGCCTTCCCGACGCAGGTGGCCGACCTTCCCGACGGCGTCGTGTGGGCACCCGGCAACAACGGCGTCCACCTGCGCGGTGTCCTCGGCGCCGATCACGGCTCGGTCGTCCGCCTGAGCGCCGGAGGTGCCGCTCATGAGTGAGCTGTTCGGCAACGAGCCGCTGTGGGTGGTGGCGCTCAAGGCGCTGCTGGTCTTCGTGATCCTCGTGGTCTACACGCTGTTCAACATCTGGTTCGAGCGCCGCGTCGTGGCCCGCATGCAGCACCGCGTCGGCCCGAACGTGCACGGCCCGTTCGGCCTGCTGCAGAGCCTCGCCGACGGCGTCAAGCTCGCGCTCAAGGAGGACATCGTCGTCAAGGCGGCCGACAAGGTCGTCTACGTGCTGGCGCCGATCCTCGCCACGATCCCGGCGTTCCTGGCCTGGGCGGTCATCCCGTTCGGTCCGGAGGTGCGGATCCCGTTCACCGACACCGTCACCCCGCTGCAGCTGACCGACATGCCGGTCGCCGTGCTGTACGTCCTGGCGGTCACGTCGATCGGCGTCTACGGCATCGTGCTGGCCGGCTGGTCCTCGGGCTCCACGTACTCCCTGCTCGGCGGTCTTCGCTCGAGCGCCCAGGTGATCTCCTACGAGGTCGCGATGGGCCTCAGCTTCGTCACGGTGTTCATCTACGCCGGCTCGATGTCGACGAGCGAGATCGTGGCCGCGCAGGAGGACCTGTGGTTCTTCGTGCCGCTGCTGCCGTCGTTCATCATCTACATCATCGCCATGGTCGGCGAGACGAACCGCGCGCCGTTCGACCTGCCGGAGGCCGAGGGCGAGCTGGTCGGCGGGTTCCACACCGAGTACTCGTCGCTGAAGTTCGCGCTGTTCTTCCTGGCCGAGTACATCAACATGGTCACCGTCTCGGCGCTGGCCACCACGCTGTTCCTCGGCGGCTGGCGCGCCCCGTTCGGCCTCGGCCAGATCAACGACGGCATGCTCAACGAGGGCTACTGGCCGGTGCTGTGGTTCCTCGGCAAGACGCTGGGCTTCATCTTCCTGTTCATCTGGCTGCGCGGCACCCTGCCCCGCATGCGCTACGACCAGTTCATGGCGTTCGGCTGGAAGGTGCTCATCCCCATCTCGCTGGCCTGGATCGTGGCCGTGATCATCGTCCGCAAGGGCATGACCGACGGCACCTTCGACCGCCAGACGCTGTTCGTCGCGGCCGGGGTCGCCGCCGTGGTGCTGCTCGTCAGCCTGTTCATCCCCGAGCGGAAGAAGCCCGAAACCGTGCCGACCAGTGGAGCCGACGGCGCGACCGCGCCCGACGGCGAGGGCCCCGCTGCGGGGTACCCGACCCCGCCCATGCCCGAGCAGTCCTGGAACCGGAAGGAGGGCGTCCGACGATGAGTCAGCAGTCGAACGGCGGAGGCAGCCTGAAGGAGACGCTGTGGGACCCGATCGCCGGGTTCGGCGTCACGTTCCGCACGATGTTCAAGAAGCCCGTCACGCAGCAGTACCCCTTCGAGAAGGTGCCGACGGCGCCGCGCTTCCACGGCCGGCACCAGCTGAACCGCTGGCCCGACGGGCTCGAGAAGTGCGTGGGCTGCGAGCTGTGCGCCTGGGCGTGCCCGGCCGACGCGATCTACGTCGAGGGTGCCTCCAACGGCACGACCGACGACGAGCGCTTCAGCCCGGGGGAGCGGTACGGCCGCGTCTACCAGATCAACTACCTGCGCTGCATCCTGTGCGGCCTGTGCATCGAGGCGTGCCCCACGCGCGCCCTGACGATGACCAACGAGTACGAGCTGGCCGACAACAACCGTGAGGACCTCATCTACGAGAAGTCCGACCTGCTGGCACCCCTGCTTCCGGGCATGGTCGAGCCGCCGCACGGCATGCTGATCAGCGACGACCACCACGACTACTACGCGGGCAAGACCCTCCCGATCGTCGGCGTCACCAGCGGTGGCGCGACCACGGACGAGGAGCCGGGCGAGTGACCGCGTTCTGGATCATCGCGCCGATCGTGGTGGTGGCCGCCCTCGGGCTGCTGTTCGCGCGCAAGGCGGTGCACGCGGCGCTCAGCGTCGCGGTCGTCATGATCGGGCTCGCCGTGCTGTACGCCGCGCAGGGCGCCCCGTTCCTGTTCGCCGTGCAGATCATCGTCTACACCGGCGCGATCATGATGCTCTTCCTGTTCGTGCTGATGCTCGTGGGCGTGGACTCCTCGGAGTCGCTCACCGAGACCATCAAGGGCCAGCGGCTCGCCGCGTCCGTCGCCGGTCTCGGGTTCGGCCTCGTGCTCGTCACGGCCGTCGGCCAGACGGCCCTCGGCCCGGTCACCGGGCTGGGGTCGGCCAACGAGAACGGCAACGTGTTCGGGCTCGCGGAGCTGATGTTCAGCCCCTACGTCGTGGCGATGCAGTTCACCGCCGCGCTGCTGGTCACCGCGGTGCTGGGCGCCATGGTGCTCGCGCACCGCGAGGCCCTGACGCCCCGGCGCAGCCAGGGCGACATCGCCCGGGACCGGATGGCCGAGTACGCCGCCACCGGTCGCCACCCGGGCAACCCGCCGACGCCGGGCGTCTTCGCCCGCCACAACGCGGTCGACACCCCGGCCCCGCTGCCCGACGGCACCCCCGCCGACGACTCGGTCTCGCCGAGCATCGTCGCGCGCGGCCAGCTGCGCGACGGCTTCGACGACGACATCCACGCCGTCACCGACCAGCTCCGTGACGAGGACGAGGACGACGGAGAGCCCCGGCGGGGCTCCGGGGCCGCGGGCCGGGAGGACGAGTCGTGAACGAGTACCTCACGCTGTCGATGATCCTGTTCACCATCGGTGCGGTCGGCGTCCTGGTGCGCCGCAACGCGATCGTCGTCTTCATGTGCATCGAGCTCATGCTGAACGCGACCAACCTCGCCCTGGTCACCTTCGCCCGTCAGCACGGCAACCTCGACGGCCAGATCGCGGCGTTCTTCGTCATGGTCGTGGCCGCGGCGGAGGTCGTCATCGGCCTCGCCATCATCGTGTCCATCTACAGCACGCGTCGTACGACTTCGGTCGACGAGGCGAGCCTCCTGAAGCTCTGAAGGGGTAGGCGTGCTCGATCTCGTCTGGCTGCTCGTCGTGGTGCCGCTGGTCAGCGGCCTCGGCCTGCTCGTGTGGGGCAAGGAGGGCGACCGCGTCGGCCACCTCGTCGGCACGGCGGCCTCCGCGGCCTCGTTCGTCATCGGGCTGGTGGCCTTCGTCCAGCTCCTCGGTCGACCCGAGGACGACCGCTCGGTCGCCGACTCGCTGTTCACCTGGATCTCGGCCGGTCCGTTCAACGTCGAGATGGCCTACCGGTTCGACCCGCTGTCGGCGCTGTTCGTGCTGCTGATCACCGGCGTGGGCACGCTGATCCACGTCTACTCGATCGGCTACATGGAGCACGACGAGCGGCGCCGTCGGTTCTTCGCGTTCCTCAACATCTTCATCGCGGCGATGCTCACGCTCGTGCTCGCCGACGACTACCTGGTGCTGTTCCTGGGCTGGGAGGGCGTGGGCCTGGCCTCGTACCTGCTCATCGGGTTCTGGCAGCACAAGCCGTCGGCGGCGGCCGCGGCCAAGAAGGCCTTCGTGCTCAACCGCGTGGGCGACCTCGGCATGGCGCTCGCGATCATGCTGATGTTCGCGCAGCTCGGGACCTCGTCCATCCAGGCGGTGAACGCAACGGTCGCGAGCCAGGCGAGCGAGTCGGTCGCGACGGCCCTCGGCCTCCTGCTGCTGCTCGGCGCGTGCGGCAAGTCCGCCCAGGTGCCGCTGCAGGCCTGGCTGCTCGACGCCATGGAGGGCCCGACCCCGGTCTCGGCCCTCATCCACGCCGCCACCATGGTCACCGCGGGCGTCTACCTGGTCGTCCGCAGCAACGGCATCTTCGACGCCGCCCCGGTCGCCCAGACGGCGGTCGTGGTCGTCGGCCTGGTCACGCTCCTGGCCGGTGCATGGATCGGCTGCGCGAAGGACGACATCAAGAAGGCGCTGGCCGGCTCGACGATGAGCCAGATCGGCTACATGATGCTGGCCGCCGGACTCGGCCCGGCGGGCTACGCCTTCGCGATCTTCCACCTCATCACCCACGGCTTCTTCAAGGCCAACATGTTCCTCGGGGCCGGCTCGGTGATGCACGGCATGGACGACGACGTCGACATGCGGCACTACGGTGCGCTGCAGCGAGCCATGCCCATCACCTTCGCGACGTTCGGCCTGGGCTACCTCGCCATCATCGGGTTCCCCGGGTTCTCCGGCTTCTTCTCCAAGGACAAGATCATCGAGGCGGCGTTCGGGCACTCGTTCTGGGTGGGCCTGGCGGCGCTGCTCGGTGCCGGTGTCACGGCGTTCTACATGACCCGCCTCATGGTGATGACGTTCACCTCGCCGAAGCGCTGGCTCGACGACGTGCACCCGCACGAGTCGCCGCGCGTCATGACGGTGCCGCTCATGGTGCTGGCCGCCCTGTCGGTGCTCGGCGGCGTGCTGCTCCTCGGCGGCTGGATCGAGCACTGGCTCGAGCCGGTCGTCGGACCCACCGAGCACCACGAGCTCGCGGTGCCGGCGTGGGGCATGTCGATCATCGTGACGCTCGTCGTCGCGGTCGGCGTCGCCCTCGCCTGGCTCACCTACACGCGGGGCTCGTTCGGGCGCGGCCCCATCACGCAGGTGGCGCCGTCCGACGGCGACGTCTCCGCCTTCACCCGCGCGGGCCGCAACGAGCTCTACGGCAACACCGTCAACGACGTGCTGGTCGTCCGGCCCACGAGCCACCTCACCCGGGTGCTCGTGTACCTCGACGCCAAGCTCGTCGACGGGCTGGTCACCGGCCTCGCCGACCGACTCGGCGACACCTCGCAGTTCCTGCGCAAGCCCCAGACCGGCTACGTACGCAGCTACGCCCTCAGCATCCTCGTCGGCTCGCTCGTCGTGGTGCTCGCTCTCCTGGCGGTGACCCTCGCATGATCCTGTCCGTCCTCGCCGCCACCCCGCTCGTGGGTGCCCTGGCCATCTCGCTCATGCCGCGGTCCGCGGCGAGCGCGCGCTCGGTGAAGATCGTGGCGCTCGCGTTCAGCGTGCTGACGCTCGTGCTCTCGCTCGCGATGATGGCCCGCTACGACGTGCAGGCCGGTGGCTACCAGCTGACCGAGCTGCACGACTGGATCGGTCCCCTGGGCGCGCACTACTCGCTGGGCGTCAACGGCATCGGCCTCACGCTCGTGCTGCTCACCACGGTGCTCGTGCCCATCGTGCTGCTCGCCGCCTGGGACGACCGCATCCCCTCCAGCCGCAGCGTGAACTCCTACCTCGCGTGGATGCTCGTGCTGGAAGGTCTGGCGATCGGTGTCTTCTGCGCCACCGACGCCTTCTTGTTCTACGTCCTGTTCGAGGCGACGCTGATCCCGATCTACTTCCTCATCGGCTCCTACGGTGGGGCGGGGCGCACCTACGCGGCGGTCAAGTTCCTCATCTACAACCTGGTCGGCGGCCTGCTCATGCTCGCCTCGATCGTGGGTCTGTACGTCGTCACGGCCCGCGCCGGCGACCCCACGTACCTGCTCTCGGACCTCTCGGGGCTGGAGATGAGCACCACGACGGAGCGGCTGCTGTTCATCGGCTTCATGGCCGCGTTCGCGATCAAGGCGCCGCTCTTCCCGTTCCACACCTGGCTGCCCGACGCCGCCGGCACGGCCACGCCGGGCACGTCGGTGCTCATGGTCAGCGTGATCGACAAGGTCGGCACGTTCGGCATGCTGCGCTGGTGCCTGGAGATCTTCCCCGGTGCCTCGGAGTGGGCCAGCCCCGTGGTCGTCACCCTCGCGGTCATCAGCATCCTCTACGGGGCGCTGTGCGCGATCGGCCAGGACGACATCCGACGGCTCGTGGCGTTCACGTCGGTCTCGCACTTCGGCTTCATCATCCTGGGCATCTTCACCTTCACCCACACGGCCACCGCGGGCTCGACGCTCTACATGTTCAACCACGGGCTCTCGACGGCCGCGCTGTTCCTCGTGACCGGCATGATGATCTCGCGCCGCGGGTCGGCGAGCATCCGCGACTTCGGCGGGGTCCAGAAGATCGCGCCCGTGCTCGCGGGGATCCTGCTGGTCGCCGGCCTGTCGAGCCTGTCGCTGCCCGGCCTCGCGCCGTTCGTCAGCGAGTTCATGGTGCTGGCCGGCACGTTCACCCGGTCGGTGCCCGCCGCGGTGCTCGCGACGCTGGGCATCGTGCTCGCGGCGCTCTACATCCTGATCATGTACCAGCGGACGATGACCGGACCGCTGCAGCCGGGGGCCGAGGCCGTGCGCGACCTCGAGCCGCGCGAGGTGGCCGCCCTGACGCCGGCGATCGTCCTGATCGTCGGACTGGGCTTCTACCCGCAGCCGCTGCTCAACGTCATCAACCCCGCGGTGACCGAGGTCGTGAGCCAGGTCGGCGTCGGCGACCCCGCGCCGCGGACCCCGGCCAGCCTGGACGGTCTGAGCGAGTCGGGGGCCTACGTCCCGACCCGTGAGTCGCACGAGACGGAGGGTGGTCACTGATGTCGACGCTGCTGCCGCTGCCCCTGCCGATGGTGAGCGACCGACCCGACATCGCCGCGCCCACGGTCGAGTGGTCGCTCGTCTCCCCGTTGCTGATCGTGGGCGGCGTGGCCATGGTGGCCGTGCTCGTGGAGACCTTCTGGCCCCGCCGCACGCGATTCGCCGCACAGGCGCTGCTCGCCGCCGTCGGCATCGTGGCCGCGTTCGCGGACACGGTCCGGGTCTACCTGTCCCTCGACCGCATCGAGGGCGACGTCACGGCGCGCGGCTCTGTCGTCACCGAGGGCGCCCTCGCGGTGGACGGGCCCGGCGTCTTCACGTGGGCCCTGCTGCTGCTGTTCGCCCTGCTCAGCGTGGCCCTGTTCGCCGAGCGTCGCCTCGACGGCGGGCTCAGCGCCTTCACCGGCCGGGCGGTCGATCCTCCCGGCTCGGCCGGCGAGGCCGAGGCCACGACGCTGCGCCTCGAGCACACCGAGACCTTCCCGCTGGCCCTGTTCGCGCTGACGGGCATGATGCTGTTCGCCACCAGCAACGACCTCATCACCATGTTCGTGGCGCTGGAGGTCATGAGCCTGCCGCTGTACCTGCTGTGCGGGCTGGCGCGACGTCGGCGCCTGCTCAGCCAGGAGGCCGCGCTCAAGTACTTCCTGCTCGGTGCGTTCTCGTCGGTGTTCTTCCTCTACGGCGTCGCCCTGGCGTACGGGTACTCCGGCAGCTTCCGGCTCTCGGAGATCGACACCGCGGTGACGTCGCGCACGGGCGGTGAGCACCTGCTGCTCGCGGCCGTCGCGCTGATCAGCGTCGGCATGCTGTTCAAGGTCGGCGCGGTGCCCTTCCACCAGTGGACCCCCGACGTCTACCAGGGCGCCCCGACCCCGGTCACCGCGTTCATGGCGGCCGGCACGAAGGCTGCGGCGTTCATCGCGTTCATGCGCGTGCTGTTCGTGGCCTTCGGCGGAGCCTCGTGGGACTGGCGTCCGACCCTGTGGGTGATCGCCCTGCTGACGATGGTCGTCGGCTCGCTCATCGCCATCGCGCAGACCGACGTCAAGCGCATGCTCGCCTACTCGTCGGTGGCGCACGCCGGGTTCCTCATGGTGGGGCTGGCCGGCGCCTACGTGGCCGACACCGACCGGATCACCTCGGTCTCGGGCATCCTCTTCTACCTCGGTGTCTACGGAGTCGCCTCCATCGGGGCGTTCGCCGTGGTCACGGTGGTGCGCGACGCCGGAGGCGAGGCCACGCACCTGTCGCGGTGGGCCGGGCTGGGCAAGGAGTCGCCGTTCCTGGCCGGGTCGTTCGCCCTGTTCATGCTGTCGTTCGCCGGGATCCCGCTCACCGGTGGCTTCATCGGCAAGTGGAGCGTGTTCAGCGCCGCATGGTCGGGCGGGTACGGCGCCCTGGTGGTCGCCGGCGTGCTGACCAGCGCCGTGGCGGCCTACTTCTACGTGCGCGTCATTGTGCTGATGTTCTTCACCGACCCCGTCGGCGACGGGCCGACGGTCGCGCTGCCGAGCCTCTTGACTACGGTGGTCATCGCAGCAGCCGCTGTGGGCACGGTGGCCATGGGCATCCTTCCAGGGCCGGTGCTCGATCTCGCTCAGCACGCGGGCACGTTCGTGCGCTGAGCCCACCGGACCAGGAGCAGACGTGTCGCTGGGAGTCTCGTTCGACGACCCGACCCTCGAGGAGCGCGTGCGCCTCGGGGTGGAGGCCGTCGAGCGTCGCCTCGCCGAGGCCGTCGACAGCCCCGACCCGTTCGTGGCCGAGGCCGCCGCCCACCTCGTGAACGCCGGGGGCAAGCGGTTCCGGCCGCTGCTCGTGGTGCTCGCCGCGCAGCTGGGCGACCCCGACCACCCCGACGTCGTGCCGTCGGCGGTCGTCGTGGAGCTCACCCACCTGGCCACCCTGTACCACGACGACGTGATGGACGAGGCCCCGTTGCGGCGGGGGGCGCCGAGCGCCAACGACCGCTGGGGCAACTCGCTGGCGATCCTCGTGGGCGACTACCTGTTCGCGCAGGCCTCCGAGCTCGTCTCGACGCTGGGCACCGAGGCCGTGCGCATCCAGGCCGAGACCTTCTCGCGGCTCGTCCGAGGGCAGATCCGCGAGACCATCGGTCCGTCGGAGGGTGAGGACGCGCTGCAGCACTACCTCGACGTCGTGGCCGACAAGACCGGCTCGCTGATCGCCACGTCGGCGCGCTTCGGTGCGCGGGCCGCGGGCGCGGGCGAGCAGGTCGAGGCCGCGCTCACGGAGTTCGGCGAGCGCATCGGCGTGGCGTTCCAGCTGAGCGACGACGTGCTCGACATCGCCAGCGAGAGCGACGACTCGGGCAAGACGCCCGGCACCGACCTGCGCGAGGGCGTCCCGACGCTGCCCACGCTGCTCGCCCTGCGCGGCACCGACCCGGCCGACGCCGAGCTGCGCGAGCTCCTCGCCGGCCCGATCGAGGACGACGCCGTCGTCGAGGAGGTGCTCGCCGCGCTGCGGGTGCACCCGGCCATGGCCGAGGCGCGGGCGCACGTGCAGGCCGAGGCCGACGCCGCCCGGGCCCTGCTGGCCGACCTGCCCGACGTGCCGGCCCGCCGCGCCCTCGAGGCGCTCTGCGACTCCCTCGCCACCCGCCTGACCTGACGTCCCACCCCGCCCGCGCCCCCACCCCGCGTCAGGACGCGGTCCCCGGAGCGAACGGGGAGGTCAGCAGGCCTCGGCGTTCGCGGCGGTCTGGCGCAGGATGCGGCGCCGGTTGCCGATCGCGTCGATCGTGAAGATCACGAGCGCCGACCACACGAGGGCGAAGCCGATCCAGCGCGCGGTGCTCATCGCCTCGTCGAAGACGAACAGGCCGAGCAGGAACTGCAGGAACGGTCCGAGGTACTGCAGGAGCCCGATGGTGGTGAGCGACAGCCGGGTGGCGGCGGCCCCGAACATGAGCAGCGGGATGGCCGTGACCACACCGGTCCCGACGAGCAGCGTCGCATTCGCGGCGCCGGCGTGCCCGAAGGTCAGGTCGCCGCGCAGCTGGAGGACGACCAGGAAGGCCACGGCCACGGGCGCGAGGATGAGGGTCTCCATGCCGAGTCCCTCGAAGGCCCCGAGGGAGGCCCGCTTCTTGAGGAACCCGTAGGTCGCGAACGAGCCGGCTACCAGCAGGGCGATCCAGGGCAGACGTCCGTAGTCCACGGTGAGCACGACGACGGCCACGAAACCGATGCCGACGGCGGCCCACTGGGCCGGCCGCAGGGTCTCCTTGAGCACGAACACGCCGAGGAGGACGGTGACCAGCGGATTGATGAAGTAGCCGAGCGACGTCTCGATGACGTGCCCGTTGGTGACACCCCAGATGAACCCGCCCCAGTTGAGCGCGATCGTGACCGACGCGAGCGCGAGGAACAGCATGAGCGTGCGGTCACGGGCGATGTCGCGGAAGCGTCCCCACCGACGGGTCGCGGCGATGAGCACGAGCACGAAGACCAGCGACCACACGATGCGGTGGGCCAGCACCTCCAGTGGTCCGGCGGGCTCCAGCAGCGGCCAGTACAGCGGGAACAGGCCCCAGCAGAGGTACGCGCCGATGCCGTAGGGGAGCCCGCTGCCCTCCCGAGGCGCCGTCGTGGTGGGGGTGTCCTGCTGCGTCACCGTCCGAGCGTAGGCCCGGTCCGGTCCGGGTCGATGCGACGGGCCGTCCGGCCGGACGCGCACGGGGGTGGGCGATCGTCCACGATGGTGTCCATGACGTCGACACCACGCTGGTTCACCGACACCGACGAGAACCACTCCACCTGGTACCGCGACCGGTTCCGCGAGCTGGCGGCCGAGGGTGCCGACCTGGAGGGCGAGGCGCGGCTCGTCGACGCGCTGAGCCCGCGCGGCTCCCGGGTGCTCGACGCCGGGTGCGGTGCCGGACGTCTCGGCGGGACCCTGCACCGGCGGGGGCACGACGTCACCGGTGTCGACGCCGACGAGGTGCTGGTCGCCGAGGCCCAGGCCACGCACCCCGGGCCTCGCTGGCTGGTCGCCGACCTGGCCGACCTCGACCTCGGCGAGACGTTCGACGTCGTGGTCACGGCCGGCAACGTGATGGTCTTCCTGGCACCGGGCACCGAGCGGCAGGTGGTGCAGCGGCTCGCGAGCCACGTGAACGACGAGGGAGCGCTGGTGCTCGGCTTCCGCCTCGACTGGCACTACGGCCTGCCCGACCTCGACGCCGACCTCGAGGCCGCCGGCCTCGCCGTGGAGCAGCGGTTCGCCACGTGGGACCTGCGGCCGCTCACGCCTGCGTCCGACTTCGCGGTGACGATCGCCCGACGGCCCGCCTAGCGGTCTACGCTGCGGTCGTGGTGATCGACGGACGGGACGTGCTCGCAGCGGGGGAGTTCCAGGCCTACGACACCAGCCACGTGACGGTTCTCGTGCTGTTCGCCGTCGGCCTGGTGCCGATCGTGCTGCTCGGCCGGCGGGTGCGCGGAACGGCAGGGGAGGCCACGACGAGCCGCGTCCTCGCCGTCGGCATCGTCGCCGTGACGGTGCCCCTGCAGGTCCTGCAGCTGCTGCCGGCGGAGTGGAACCCGCGCACGTCGCTGCCCTTCCAGCTGTGCGACCTGGCCTGGATGTTCGCGGTGCACGCCCTGTGGACGCGTTCTCGTCTCACGTCGACCGTCACCTACCTCTGGGGCCTCACCCTCACGACGCAGGGCATGGCCACGCCCGACCTCGCCTCGGCGTGGCCCGAACCGAGGTTCGTCATGTTCTGGGCGATGCACCTGCTCATCGTGTGGGCCGCGGTCTACCTCGTCGTCGGGCTCGGCGTGCTGCCGACGTGATCGACCTACCGCCGCACGGTCGTGATCACGCTCGTGTGGGCGGTGTCGGTCATGGTCTACAACACGCTCGCCGACACCAACTACGGCTACCTCAACGGCAAGCCGAGCCGGGCCTCGCTGCTCGACGTCCTGCCGGCGTGGCCGTGGTACGTGGCGGTCGAGATCGCGGTGGTCGCCGCCGTCTGGGCGCTGCTGGTGTGGCCGTGGACGCGCGCCCGCACCGGCGCCCGCGCCGGCGCGGCGCACCCTGCATGAGAAGCCTCTCACCGTCGCGTCATGCCGCTCTCACGCACGGGGCCTTGCATGGGGACCACACCAAGCCCCCGAGGAGACCCCATGAAGACCACCCGCCTGCTCGCCGCCTCCGCCACCGCCCTCGTCCTCGCGCTCGGCATGACCGCCTGCGGCTCCGACGACGACGATGACGACGTCGTCCCCGCCGCCACCTCGGCGCCGTCCTCCACCGAGAGTGCGCCGGCGTCGGAGAGCCCGTCGGCCGGGTCCGCGAACGGCGGTGATGGTGACGACGTGACCGACGCCGACCTGCGCGGCCAGCTCGAGAAGGTCGCCCTCGACGAGGTCGGCCAGGGTCGCGTGACCGACGTCGAGCACAGCGACGACCGCGACCACGCCTACGAGGTCGAGGTCGACCTCGGCAACGACGACGACGTCAGCGTCGAGATCGCCGAGGACCTGTCGGTCGTCCGCGTCGACCGCTGACCCGGTCCGCGGCCCGGCGTCGCAAGCCCGCCGGACCGCGCCCGGAGTGGGCGCTGCGCCGCTGCGCGCGAGAAATGGCTGGGAGCACGACGCCGCTCGCCGCTAGGGTCGCCCGCATGACGACGCCCGAGGGACCGACCGGGCCCATCGATCGCGAACGTCAGTGCTTTCACTGCGGTCGAGAGGTCGACGCCGACGGGGAGCAGGCGATCACGCTGGTCGTGGGACGCTCCGAGCTGCTCGACCGAGGCGAGGAGCGGCTCTTCCGCCGAGAACAGGTCTTGCTGTTCTGCGACCTGGCGCACGCCAACGCCCACCTCGCCCGGCATCCCCTGCAGGATGAGTGGCCGGACTCTGAGGTCGTCGACCTCGATGACGAGAGCTTCCTCGGGGTCATCGGCTGCTTGCTGCTCGCCGTGGCGCTCCTCGTCGTGCTCGGCGTCGGGGCCACGGTCAGTGCCGCGTGGCTCTGGGACGCGGTGGCCTGAGCCTCCGCACGCCGCACGTCAGCGGTAGTTGACGAACTGCACCGCGAAGTCGAGGTCGGCACCCTTCAGCAGCGCGATGACCTCCTGGAGGTCGTCGCGCTTCTTGCTGGTGACGCGCAGCTCGTCGCCCTGGATCTGGACCTTGACGCCCTTGGGCCCCTCGTCGCGGATGAGCTTGGAGACCTTCTTGGCCTGCTCGGTGCTGATGCCCTGGCTGAACGTGCCGTTGATCTTGACGTCCTTGCCGCTCTGGCGCGGATCGCCGGTCTCGAGCGCCTTGAGGCTGATGCCGCGCTTGACGAGCTTCTCCTTGAAGACGTCGAGCACGGCGAGAGCGCGCTCGTCGGCGTTCGCGGTGATCTCGATGCCCTCCTCGCCCTTCCACTCCAGCAGTGCGCCGGTGTTCTTGAAGTCGTACCGGGTGGAGATCTCCTTCATCGCCTGGTTGAGGGCGTTGTCGGCCTCCTGACGGTCGAGCTTGCTGACGATGTCGAACGAGGAGTCGGCCACGGTTCTCTCTCCTGTGCTGGCTGGGACGGCGAAGGGGCGGGACCCGCGGGTCCCGCCCCTCAGACTAGGCGCTCGCCTCGAGTGCCCGCCGTGCCGTCCGCCGCCCCAGGCCGTGACGCAGCCCCGGCACCCTGCCGGGCCGTCCGCCGCCCCAGGCCGTGACGCAGCCCCGGCACCCCCGCCGGGTCAGGCCGCCAGGAAGTCGTCGATCTGGCCCATGGCGGCGCGCGCGCCCTCCTCGACCCCCATGTCGAGCACCTGCTGCAGGGCCTCGGCGGTCGGGTAGGTGGAGACGTAGGTGGCGCGGGCGCCGCCGTCGATCGGCTCGAAGCGGAAGCTGTTGGTCGAGGACGGCATGCTCTCGACGGGGTTCAGGTCCGCGTCGGCGAAGCCGTCCCGCACCTCGAAGCCGTGCGGGGCGTCGACGGAGACCACGTCCCAGTAGCCGCCGTACTTCTCGCCCTCCGGGCCGGTCATGTAGTAGGTGATGCGGCTGCCGGGCGTCAGGTCGTGGTCGACGAACGTCGCGGGGTGGGTGGGCGGTCCCCAGATCTTCTCCAGCTGGCGGGGGTCGGCGTAGATGCCGAACACGCGCTCGACGGGAGCGGCGAACTCGGCGGTGATGGTGATGGTGCGCTGGTCCAGGTCCTTCTGGACGTCGATGACGGGCATGTCACTTCTCCTGGGTGGTGTGGGTGGTGGTGTGGTGCTGCTCGGGCGGTGTGGCGGATGGTGCGGTGGGTTGGGCGAGGAGGTCGTCGATCCGGGCGACGCGTCCGCGCCACACGGCCTCGATCTCGCCGAGCATCGAGGCGACGGACCGCACGGCCTCGACGTCCCCGCTCGCGAGGGCCTCGCGGCCGACCCGACGCTTGGTGACCAGACCGGCCCGTTCGAGCACCGCGACGTGCTTCTGCACGGCGGCGAAGCTCATCGGGTAGTGCTCGGCGAGCCGGCTCACGGAGTGCTCCCCGGCCAGCACGCGGCGCAGGATGTCGCGCCGGGTCCGGTCGGCCAGGGCGCCGAACAGGGCATCGGCCCGGTCGTCGTCCTGGTGATCGCTCATGAGCACAACCTACAACTAAACGGTTGTAGGTTGTCAACCCCTTCGACGGCACGGATGCGGTTGGGCCGCGCAGGCCCCTCTGCGGTATGGTTTCTCGTCGTTGCCCGTCTCGGCGGGCAGCATCCCTGGCAGGTTGCCCGAGCGGCCAAAGGGAGCTGACTGTAAATCAGCCGGCATTGCCTTCGCAGGTTCGAATCCTGCACCTGCCACAGCGTGAGAGAGTCGCTGGAACCGACGGGCCTCGTCGGGCGAGAGCCCGCCGGGGCCCGTCGTCGTCCGGTCGACGTCCTCCTCGAGGAGGACACCTGATGGGCACTCGCGCACGATGTGGCGTGATGGTCCGACGGCCGAGGCTGGACGCATGTCGAGAACACGTTTCCGGGCCGCGGTCGCCGCGGCCCTCGCCCTGCCCCTGCTCACCGCCTGCGCGGCCGGCGCCTCGCCGCCGCCTCCTCCACCCTCGGGTGCGACGCCTGCGGAGGCCCGGCCGCTGCAGGCCGACGACGTGGACGCCTGGCTCGACGGCTTCGTCCCCGCCGCGCTCGATCGCGAGGGGGTGCCGGGCGCGACCGTCGCCGTGGTGAGCGACGGGAAGGTGCTCACCACCCGCGGCTTCGGCTGGGCCGACCGTGACGAGCGGATCCCGGTGGACCCCGACGAGACGCTGTTCCGCATCGGGTCGGTGTCGAAGGTCTTCACGGCCACCGCGGTCATGCAGCTCGTCGAGCAGGGGGACGTCGACCTGGACGCCGACGTGGCCGAGTACGTCGACGTCGAGGTCGAGCGCCCGGTCAGCCTGCGCCAGCTGCTCAGCCACACGGGCGGCTTCGAGGAGTCCGTCAAGGGACTCATCCGCGGACCCGACGAGACCGTCGACCTGGAGGAGGTCCTGACCACGGACCCGCCGGAGCAGGTCTACGAGCCGGGCACGACGCCGGCCTACTCCAACTACGGCAACGCCCTGGCCGGGCTGGTGGTGCAGGAGGTCAGCGGCATGCCCTTCGAGCAGTACGTGAGCGAGCGGGTGCTGCAGCCGGCGGGCATGACGTCGTCGTCGTTCGCCCAGCCCTTGGAGCCGGCGCTCGCCGACCGCCTGGCGAAGGGCTACCCCGGCGCGACCGGCCCGGCGTCCGCGTTCGAGGTCGTGGGTACCCCGCCGGCCGGGGCGCTGACGTCGTCGGCCCCCGACATGGCGGCCTTCATGCTCGCCCACCTCGGGCAGGGCGCCGATCTGCTGGAGCCGGACGCGCTGGAGCAGATGCACGCTCCCGCCCTGGACGAGTCGACCCTGGGCGGGCTCGCCGCGGGACAGCGGATGACCCTCGGCTTCTTCGACCGCAGCCGCAACGGTCGCCGCGCCCTCGAGCACGGTGGTGACACGACGGTCTTCCACGCCGATCTCGAGCTGTGGCCCGACGACGGTGTCGGTGTCTTCGTGGCGATGAACGGGTCGGGACGCGAGGGGTTGTCGACGGCGCGCCTGCGCGACGGCCTGCTCGACGCCTTCGCCGACCGCTACCTCCCGGGTCAGGACCGGTCCACGCCGACGGTCGACGAGGCTTCGCGTGACCGCGCCGCCGCGCTCGCCGGGACCTACGAGACCTCCCGCACCATCCGCAGCAACTTCCTCGCACTCGCCTTCGCGACCGGGCAGACGACCATCGAGGACGACGGGCAGGGCCGGGTCGTGCTGAGCCCCGGGCCGACGACGGGGGAGCCGACCGAGTACGAGGAGGTCGAGCCGTGGCTGTGGCGCGAGGTCGGCGGTTCGCGGACGCTCGCGGCACGCGTCGAGGACGGCCAGGTGGAGGCCGTGGGCCTCGACAACGCCTTCGCCCTGCTTCCCGTCGGCGCCTCCCGGCAGGCGTCGGTGGTGCTGCCGGTGGTCGGTGGTTCCGTGCTGGTGCTGGTGCTCGCCGTGGTCACGTGGCTGGTCGCGGGTCCCGTGCGGTGGCTCCGCAAGGCCCCTCGACCCGGGCGGCGGGGCCGGACCGTGCGGGTGCTCACGCGGGTGGGTGTCGGGTCGGCGGTGCTGGCCCTGGTGGGCTGGGTGCTCGTCGTCTCTCAGGTGATGGCCCTCGGCACCCCGCCGTCCGCGACGACGATCCGCGTCGTCCAGGTGCTGCAGCTGCTCGGGCTGCTGGCCGTCGTCCCCGCCACGGCATGGCTCGTGGCACGCGTGCGCGACCGCGCCGGGCTGCTCAGGGTCGCCGGAGCCGCCGGGGTGGTCCTGGCCCTCGGTGGTCTCGGGTGGGCGGCGACGACGTTCCACCTCCTCGGCGCGGACATCACCTACTGATGGCGGTAGCGTCGCGGGCGAGCCGGAAAGGGTCTGTCATGCACTGGAGCAGCGCGGTCGATCGCTGGCTGGCGCGCTGGGGCGTGACCGGGCCGGCCGCCCGCGACCGTCTGCTCGCCGTGCTCCTGGCGGTGCTGTCGGTGGCGGTCCTCGTGCCGCTGCTGCGGCTGCCGGTCGTCGGCATCGATGCCCCGGCCGTGGAGCTCGCCGTCGCCGCGGTGGTGGTCGCCCAGTGCCTGGTGCTCGCGGTGCGCCGTTCGCACCCGGTGGCCTGCCTCTGGGTCGTGGCCGCTCTGCAGGTGGTGGTCGTGGTGCTCGTCCCGTCCGACGTGGCGATGCGGGGACCAGCCGTGCTGGTGGCCGCCTACACGGTCGGGACGCTGCTGGTCGGGCGTCGGGCCGTGGTCGTCACCGCGGTGGCGGTGGGCATCGAGGCCGGCGGAGGGCTGGTGGTGGGGCTGGCTCGCGGTGCCGTGGTGGACGGCCTGCTCGGGGCTCTCGGTGCGCTGGTGATCGTCACGGCCTCGACCCTGGTCGGGCTGAACGTCGGCACCCATCGCCGGTACGTGGGCCTGCTCCGTGAGCAGGCTGTGGCGACCGAGCTGGCGCAGGAGGTGCGTGTAGCGGCCGCCATCGACGCGGAGCGGTCCCGCATGGCTCGTGAGCTGCACGACGTGGCCGCCCACCACCTGTCCGGCATGGTCGTGCAGGCGTCGGCGGTACGGCGGCTCCTCGACCGCGACCTCGACGCGGCGCGCGCGGGTGTCGAGGCCATGCGTCTGCAAGGTCGCAGGACGCTCGACGACCTGCGCATGCTGGTGGGCGTGCTGCGTGACCCCGACGGTGTGGCCGACGGGGCACCGGTGCCCGGACTCGGGCGCCTGCAGGAGCTGGCCGACGTCGCCCGCGGCGTCGGTGCCGAGGTCACCGTCACGGTGCACGGCCCGGTGCGCGACCTCGCCCCGCTCGTCGACGCCACCTGCTACCGCGTGGTGCAGGAGGCGCTGTCCAACTGTCGTCAGCACGCGCCCGGCGCACCGGTGGAGGTGGTCGTCGAGCACGGCGACTCCGTGGTGGTGACCGTGCAAAACGCCGCCGCCGCCGCCCCGTCCACGGCCCGCCCCGGGGGTGTCGGTCTGGTGGGCATGCGCGAACGGGTGCAGCTGGTCGGCGGCACGCTGGAGGCCGGGCCCGTCGACGGCGGGTGGCGGGTCCGGGCCGTCCTGCCGGGACGCGAGGAGCGCGCGTGATCCGGGTGCTGCTGGTCGACGACCAGGCCGTCGTGCGCGCGGGGTTCCGTGTGTTGCTGGAGGAGCACGACGACGTCGAGGTGGTGGGCGAGGCGTCCACCGGGCCGGACGCCGTGCGCCTCGCGCGGCACGTCCGCCCCGACGTGGTGCTGATGGACGTGCGGATGCCCGGCGGGGACGGGCTCACCGCGACCCGCGAGATCGTCGCAGCGGCGGAGACGGTGGAGGACTGGCGGCCCGCCGTGCTGGTCGTCACCACGTTCGACCTCGACGACTACCTGTTCGGTGCCCTCGAGGCCGGCGCCGGCGGTTTCGTGCTGAAGGACTGCGAGCCCGAGGAGCTGATCGACGCGGTGAGGCGTCTGGCGGCGGGGGAGGGTCTGCTCCACTCGACCGTCACCCGTCGCGTGATCGCGGAGTTCGGCCGCCGGCGTGGTGTGCCCGTGCCGTCGCCCGAGGCGGACCTCCTGACCGACCGCGAGCGCGACATCGTCCGTCTGCTCGCCCAGGGGATGTCGAACGCGGAGATCGCGGACTCGCTGGTCGTGGAGACGACCACCGTCAAGTCGCACCTGAGCCGGGCGATGACCAAGCTCGGCGCCCGTGACCGTGTCCAGGTCGTGGTCTGGGCGCACCGCAACGGCCTGGGGTCCTGACGGCACCAGGACTGCGACGGGGCAGCCGCGGTTCAGGCGCCGGCGCCCACGGCGAACCGGCGACGGTAGGAGGTGGGGGTGGTGCCGTAGGCGTCGGTAAAGCGCTGGCGGAACGTGACGACGCTGCCGAAGCCGCACCGCTGCGCGACCGACGCGACCGGCAGGTCGGTCCGCTCCAGCAGGCGGCGCGACTCGTCGAGGCGGCGTCCGGACAGCCACCGCGCGGGGCTCGCGCCGGTGGCCTCGGTGAAGCGACGGGTGAAGTTGCGGGTGCTCATCCGTGCATGGTCGGCCATCGCCTCGACGGTGATCCGCTGGTCCAGGTGCTCGATGGTCCACGCGATGGTGTCACCGAGCTGTCCGACGCCGTCGGGCTCGGGCATGGGGCGAGCGATGTACTGCGCCTGCCCGCCCTCGCGGTGGGGTGCGACGACGAGGTGCCGGGCGAGGGTCGTCGCCGCCTCGGAGCCGAGCTCGCGTCGGACGACGTGCAGGCAGGCGTCGATGGCCGAGGCCGTCCCGGCCGAGGTGAGCACGTCGCCGTGGTCGACGTAGATCGCGTCGGCGTCGACGTCGACGTCGGGGTACCGCGCCGCCAGGTCCTTGGCGGCGCCCCAGTGGGTGACCGAGGACCGTCCGTCGAGCACCCCCGCTCCGGCCAGGGGGAACGCACCCAGGCACAGCCCCACCAGGCGAGCACTCCGCCCGGCCGCCTCCCTGATCACCGTGTCCACGGTGTCGTCGGCCGGGCGCAGGTCGGCGGGCCACGAGGGGAAGACGAGCAGGTCGGCGTCCGTCGTCGCGTCGGGACCGGCCAGGTCGCCGAGCGAGACTCCCTCCGCCGTCGTCACGCGGGCCTCGCTGCTCCAGACGGTGGTGCGCCAGGTGGTGTCGAGGCCGAGCCGCGCGACCTCGGCGAAGACGGTCGTCGGCACGGACAGGTGGAACAGGCTGATGCCGTCGAAGGCGTGGACCGCGATCCGCATGATTGTCCTGGAAGCATCGATAGGTGGCGTTCGGGCCACTCACGGTACCTGGCCCCCACCCCGAGGATGGAGGTCCACCCGGACGAACCAAGGAGCACCATCGTGACCGCCACTCGCCGCGCCCTCGTCGTCGTCGACGTCCAGAACGAGTACGTCGACGGTCCGCTCGAGGTCCAGCACCCACCCCGCGAGGAGTCGCTCGCCAACATCACCCGAGCCATCGACGTCGCCGTCGAGCTCGACGTGCCGGTCCTGGTGCTCCAGCACGAGCTGCCGGAGGGTTCGCCCGTCTTCGCGGTCGGCTCGAAGGGCTGGGAGCTGCACCCGGAGGTCGAGCGCCGCCTGAGGCCGGAGTTCGGACGCGCCTCGAAGGTCCACGGCAGCGCGTTCAGCGCCGACGGTGTCACCGAGTGGCTCGCCGACCAGCAGGTCGACACGATCACGATCGTCGGCTACATGACCAACAACTGCGACCTCGCCACGGCCGCCGACGCCGAGACGCGGGGCATCGCCGCCGAGGTGCTGTCGGACGCGACCGGGGCCGTCCACCTCGCGAACGAGGCGGGGAGCGCGTCGGCCGAGCAGGTGCACACGACGCTGATGGTGCTGCTCAACTCCAACTTCGCCGCCGTCGGGACCACGGACGACTGGGTCGAGGCCGTCCGGGCGGGCACCGCGCTGCCGAAGAGCGACCTGGGCACCTCCGCCGTGCAGGGGCGAGAGAGATTCAGCGGCTGAGCGCCGTCCCCGCCGGGGCGCCTCTCGCGTCCCGGAAGGGGCTCCGACCGGTCACGGCAGGCGGTTGAGGCTGCGGACCTGGCGGTCGAAGGCCGCTCGCGGGGCGAGCCGTCGCAGGACGGACACCCGCCGCGCGAGGGGGCCCGCCGGGTAGCGGACGCGAGGTCGGCGGTCGGTGGCCGCCTTCGCGACGACGCCGGCGACGACGGCCGGATCGTCGGCACCGCGCATGGCGCCGGCGAGCACGTCGGCCGCGGTGTCCCGCTGCGCGTCGTACCCGGTGAGAGGTCGGTCCGGAGCGAGGGCGCTGCCCTCGAAGGACGTGCTGGTGTAGGCGGGCTCCACCAGGAGCACGCGCACCCCGAGGGCGCGCACCTCGTGGTCGAGCGACTCCGAGTAGCCCTCGAGCGCGTGCTTCGTGGCGGAGTAGACCGCCATGAAGGGTGCGGGCATCAGGCCCAGCACCGACGAGACGTTGACGACCCGTCCGCTGCCGCGTCCGCGCATGTGCGGGAGGACGGCGTTCGTCATCCGCATGGCACCGAGCACGTTGACGTCGAACACCCGGGCGGCCTGCTCGGCCGAGCTCTCCTCGGCGGCGCCGAGCAGCCCGATGCCGGCGTTGTTGACGAGGACGTCGATCCGTCCGAACCGGTCGAACACGTCCTGCACGAGTGCGGTCGCCGACGTGTCGCTGGTGACGTCGAGCGGCAGGAGCAGCACGCCGTCGGTGTCGGGTTCGCCGCTGCCGCGGCGGCTGGTGCCGACGACGACGAACCCGCGTGCTGCGAGCGCCCGGGCGGCGGCCTGGCCGATGCCCGACGACGCACCGGTCACGATGGCGACGGGGCGTGCTTCGTTCATGTGGTCCTCCGTGGTGGGGGTGAGGGAGTCACGCGTCGAGGCGTGCCGTGCCGTCGGCGGGCTCGGCCTCGGCGTCGAGGGGGTCGTAGCGGTCGCCGGGCAGGGCCAGGAGTCCTGCGGCGGCGCCGACGAGGCACAGCACGCCGACGACGACGCACGCCAGCTCGAGGCCGTCGAGGAACGACGCGTCGACCACCGCGGACAGGCCGGGGACCTGGGACGCGGCGACGTCGGCGAACCCGACGGAGTCGGCGGCCCGGTCGAGGACCGTCCCCTCGACGCGTCCTTCGAGGGCCGAGCGGAGCGCGTCGGCGTACCGGGAGGCGAACATCGAGCCCACGACGGCGACGCCCAAGGTGCCACCGAGCTCGCGGGTCGCGTCGTTGACGGCCGATCCGACCCCGGCGCGTGCGGGCGGGAGCACCTGCATGATCGACTCCGTGGCCGGTGTGCTGACCAGTCCGATCCCGATGCCGAGCATGAGCATCTGCGGCACGACGACGGTCGGGTAGTCCACGTCGGCCGGGATCTGCGAGATCCAGAGGAAGGCGCCACCCAGCAGGGCGAGGCCGGGCGCGACGACGAGCTTCGTGCCGATGCGCGGCGCCAGCTGGGCGCCGACGATCGAGGCGACCGCCAGGGAGAGGGCGACGGGCAGGAAGCGCAGGCCGGTCTCGAGCGGCGTGTAGTCACGGATGAACTGGAAGAACTGCGTGATGAGGAAGATGAAGCCGAAGAGCGCGAAGAACGCGATCGTGACCGCCGCGCAGGCGGCGCTGAACCGGCGGTCGAGGAACAGGGTGACGTCGATCATCGGGTGCTCGACCGCCCGCTCGATCGCGATGAACGCGGCGATCAGTGCCGCGGCGACGGCGAACCCCGTCAGCGTCTCGGTGCTGCGCCACCCGTGCTCGGGTCCTTCGATGATCGTGTAGGTCAGCGTGCCCAGGGCGGCGACGGAGACGGCGAAGCCGTACCGGTCGATGCGCGGCACCGACGGGTCGCGTGACTCCGGGACGAACGCGATCGCCATGCCCATGGTGGCGACGGTCAGGGGCACGAGCGCCCAGAAGACGCTGTGCCAGGAGTAGTGCTCGAGCAGGATGCCGCCGACCACAGGCCCGATGGCGACGCCGACCCCGACGGAGGCGCCCCACAGACCGAGAGCGGACGCACGTGCGCGCCGTTCGGTGAAGGTGTTGGCGATGATCGACAGCGTCGTCGGGAAGATCACGGCGGCGAAGACGCCCATGGCGAACCGGAGCGCGATCAGCTGCCCGCTGCTGTCGACCAGCGCGGCGGCGCCGCTGCTCAGTCCGAAGCCGGCGAGGCCGAGGACGAGGGCGGGCCGACGACCGAACCGGTCCGACAGGCTGCCCATCGCCAGCACGAGGGCGGCGAAGGCCAGGTTGTAGCCGTCGACGATCCACAGCAGGTCACGCGTGCCGGCGTCGAGCTCGTCCGCGAGCGACGGCAGCGCGATGTTCACGATCATCGTGGAGAGGTTGATCGTCAGCGTCGCGAGGCACACGGTGAGCAGGATCAGGGACTTCCGGGGCATGCGCGCTCCTCGAAGTTGATGGCGTCAACATCGAGCATGAGGGCTAGTGTTGTCGCTGTCAACATCAGAGCCGTCCTTCGCTAGGGTGGTGCCATGGCAACCCCCGCGTACCACCACGGCAACCTGCGCGAGGCACTCGTCGACGCCGCGGTCGACGCCGCCCGCGAGCGAGGTGCCGACGGCCTGGCGCTGCGCGACCTCGCGCGCCGGGTGGGTGTCTCGCACAACGCCGCCTACCGGCACTTCGCCAATCGCGACGACCTGGTGGCGGAGGTCGCGGGCCGCGTCATGGACCGCCTGGTCGAGACGATGCAGCGGCGCTGGGCCGACGTCGACACCGACGATCCCGTGCTGCGGGCGCGCCGTCGCCTCGCGGCGGTCGGGCGTTCGTACGTGGAGTTCGCCGTGGGCGAGCCCGGCCTGTTCTCGCTGGCGTTCTCCAGCGTGGCGGTCTCGACGGACCTGGAGGGAGCCGGTCCCTACCTGCTGCTGGGCCAGGCCCTGGACGAGCTGGTCGAGGTCGGGTTCCTGTCGGCACAGGCTCGCCCGGGTGCGGAGATCACGTGCTGGTCCGCGATGCACGGGTTCTCCGTGCTCGCCGTCGACGGCGCCGTGCGCGGTGCGTCCGACGCCGAGCGGGAGGCCGCTCTGGAGACCGTGCTCACCGCGATCGACCGGTCGTACGGAGCGACGACCGGCACCGAGACGCGCGCCGGCGACCTGCTGCCGTAGCCGTCGTACCTCGTGAGGAGTCCCGAGGCGCGGGTTCAGGCGGGCCAGTCGACGCTGAGGTACTGCGTCTCGGTGTACTCCTCGAGGCCCTCGCGGGCGCCCTCGCGGCCCAGACCGCTCTGCTTGACGCCGCCGAACGGGGCCGACGGGTCGGAGACGAGGCCGCGGTTCACGCCGACCATGCCGGCGTCGAACGCCTCCCCGAGCCGGATCGCTCGCTGCAGGTCGCGCGAGAAGACGTAAGCGGCCAGGCCCATCTCGCTGGCGTTCACGAGCCGGAGCAGCTCCTCGTCGTCGTGCCACGTGACGATCGGGGCCACGGGGCCGAACAGCTCGTGGTCGAGGATCGCGGCGTCGGCCGGGACGTCCACGAGGACCGTCGGCGCGAAGAAGTGGCCGGGTGCGGCGGGCAGCTCGGCGCGGTGGCTGACGCGCGCGCCGGCCCGCACCGCCTCGTCCACCACAAGGCCCAGGGTCTCGACCGCCGTGGTGGAGATGAGGGGGCCGACCGTGGCGCCGCTGCGTGCCGGACCGACGGTCAGCCGCTCGACCTCGGCGCCGAGGCGCTCGACGAACGCGTCCACGACGTCGGCGTGCACGTAGAAGCGGTTCGCCGCCGTGCAGGCCTGGCCGCCACCGCGGAACTTCGCGACCATCGCGCCGGCCACGGCCGCGTCGACGTCGGCGTCGTCCGCCACGACGAACGGGGCGTTGCCGCCCAGCTCCATCGACGCGTTCACGACGCGCTCGGCGGCCTGGCCCAGCAGGATCGAGCCGACGCGGGTGGACCCGGTGAACGAGATCTTGCGGACCCGCGGGTCGGCGAGCCAGTGACCCACGACCCCGGCGGCGTCGGTCGTCGGCACCACGTTCACGACGCCGTCGGGCACGCCGGCCTCGGTCAGCAGACGGGCGACGGCCAGGGCCGTCAGCGGCGTCTCGGCGGCGGGCTTGAGCACCACCGTGCAGCCGGCTGCGAGGGCCGGCGCGATCTTGCGCGTGGCCATCGCGGCCGGGAAGTTCCACGGCGTCACGAGCGCGGCCACGCCGACGGGTCGGTGCGTCACGATCGTGCGCGTGCCACCGGCGGGGGAGGAGCCGTAGTCGCCGTGAGGGCGCACCGCCTCCTCGGCGAACCAGCGGAAGAACTCGGCGGCGTAGACGACCTCGCCGCGCGCGTCGGTGACGGACTTGCCGTTCTCGCTGACGATGAGGTCGGCCAGCCGGTCGGTGTCGCGGATCATCAGCTCGAACGCCCGGTGCAGCACCACCGACCGCTCGCGCGGCGACGTGCGACGCCACGCCACGAAGGCGTCCGCGGCGGCGTCGACGGCCGCGGTGGCGTCGCCCAGGTCGCCGTCGGACACCTGGGCGACGACCGAGAGGTCGGCCGGGTCCACGACGTCGAAGGACCCCGAGCCCCCGGCCCGCCAGACGCCACCCACGAGCACGCCACGGGTCGGGTCGAGGGCCTCGACGTGGGCGGACGTGACCTGCACGCTCATCGGGTCTGCCCGGACCGCGGCGCGGCCGCGAAGGCCGCCTCCAGCACGTCGAGGCCCTCGCCGAGCAGGTCGTCGCCGATGGCCAGCGGCGGGAGGAAGCGCAGCACGTTGCCGTAGGTGCCGCAGGTCAGCACGATGACGCCCTCGGCGTGGGCGGCCGACGCCACGGCCTTGGCGAGGTCGGGGTCAGGGTCGGTCGTGCCCGGCCTCACCAGCTCGACGGCGATCATCGCGCCACGGCCGCGCACGTCACCGAGCCGGTCGTCGCGCGCCTGCAGGGCTCGGAGCCGCTCCGTCATGAGCGTCCCCACCTCGCGGGCCCGCTCGACGAGTCCCTCGGCCTCGATGGTCTCGATCGCGGCCAGCGCCGCGGCGCAGGCGAGCGGGTTGCCGCCGTAGGTGCCGCCGAGCCCGGCGACGTGCGCGGCGTCCATGATCTCGGCGCGGCCCGTCACCGCCGACAGCGGCAGGCCGCCGGCGATGCCCTTGGCCGTGACGATCAGGTCGGGGACCACGCCCTCGTGGTCGCAGGCGAACAGGTCGCCCGTGCGCGCGAAGCCGGTCTGCACCTCGTCGGCCACGAACACCACGTCGTTCGCGCGGCACCACGCGGCCAGTGCGGGGAGGAAGCCCGGCGCCGGCTCGATGAAGCCACCCTCGCCCTGGACGGGCTCGATGACGATCGCGGCGAGGTTGGCGGCTCCCACCTGCTTCTCGACCACGTCGAGCGCGCGGGCGGCCGCGGTCGCTCCGTCGAGGTCGCCGTCGCGGAACGGGTAGGAGAGCGGGGCGCGGTAGACCTCGGAGGCGAACGGGCCGAAGCCGTGCTTGTACGGCATCGACTTCGCGGTCATGGCCATCGTGAGGTTCGTGCGGCCGTGGTAGGCGTGGTCGAACACGACGACGGCCTGCCGCTTGGTGTGGGCGCGGGCGATCTTGACGGCGTTCTCGACCGCCTCGGCGCCGGAGTTGAACAGGGCGGTGCGCTTGACGTGGTCGCCCGGGGTGAGCCGGTTGAGCGCCTCCGCGACGGCCACGTAGCCCTCGTAGGGCGTGACCATGAAGCAGGTGTGCGTGAACGCGGCGACCTGCTCCTGCACGGCCGCCACGACGCGCGGCGCACTGTTGCCGACCGTGGTCACGGCGATGCCGGACCCCAGGTCGATGAGGCTGTTGCCGTCGACGTCCACGACGATGCCGCCCCCGGCCTCGACGGCGAAGACGGGCATGGTCGTGCCCACGCCGGCGGCGACTGCGGCGTGCTTGCGGGCCATCAGCTCGCGCGAGCGCGGTCCGGGCAGCTCGGTGGCCAGGTGGCGCTTCTGGACGACGGGCGGTCGCACGGACATGGGTTCCTCCTGGGACGCGGTGACCACGCCAGTCTCCCGCCGGTCACATCATGCCGTCCAATGCCGATGTCGGATCAAGTCGATGTCTCACAGGCATATGATGGGCGGATGGAGCTGCGCACCCTCACGTACTTCGTCGCGGTGGTCGACGCGGGGACCGTGAGCGCGGCGGCGGACCGCGTGCGGGTGACCCAGCCGTCGCTCTCGCGACAGGTCCGCCAGCTCGAGCGCGACCTGGGTGTCGACCTGTTCGAGCGGCACGGCGGAAGGCTGGTGCTGTCCTCCGCGGGTCGCAGCCTGCTGCCGCTGGCCCGCGACGTCCTGGCCTCGGCCGACGCCCTGCGCACCGCTGCCCGGGTGCGGGCCGAGGGCGGTCTGGACCGCGTGACCATCGCCGCGCCCGCCACCACGCTCACCGACGTCGTGTCACCCTTCCTCGCGAGCCTCGCCCCCGACGACCCGACGCCGTCGGTGGTCGAGACCGACCCGCTCGACGTCGACGAGGCGCTGCGTCGGGGTGCCGACCTCGTGGTGACCACCCGACGCCCGCGCCGACCGCTGCGCTCGGCCGCGCTTCCGGAGCTGCCGGTGTGGGCGTTCGTGCCGGCCGACCACCCGTGGGGCGACCGCGAAAGGGTCGGGCTCGCCGAGCTGCTCGAGCAGGTCGTGGTCACCGTGCCCCGGACGTTCGCGGCCCGGCAGGTGCTCGACGCGGTGGTCGAGCGCGAGCAGCGCTGGCCGGCGTCGCTCGTGGAGGCGAGCAGCGGCACCGTGGCGCAGGCGCTCGCCGCCGCTGGTCGCGGCGTGGCGGTGGTCTCCGACGACAGCAGGTACGGCCTGCACGGACTGCGTGTCCGGGCCGGGGGAGCCGACCTCACGGTCCGGCTGTTCGTGGCCTGGTCCTCGACGCATCCCGCGCAGGAGACGCTCGCCGCCCTGGCCGACCGTCTGCGGACCTTCGTCGTGGACGCCTACCCGGGCGCGGGTCCCGCCTGATCACAGTTCCGAGCTTCCAGTGCCCGGCGCGGGTCAGACCAGCACCGTGAAGGGCAGTCCCGGGCACGGGACCTGCGCCGTGAAGTCGCCGCGGTCGACCGGCTCGCCGGCGAACAGGTGCACGTGCGAGGACAGGACCACGCGGTCGTGGTCGTTCACGAGCGTCGCGTCGGCGGCGCGGAAGACCTCGAGCAGCGACCGCTCGACGGTCTCGGCCAGCACGTCCGCCCCCATGACCCCGAGCATGCGCCCGTCCCGCTCCACCGGGACCGTCGAGGTGAGCATGAACTCGTCGGTGCACACGTAGTCGATGTACGGACCGGTCACGTGCGACGCGTGGGTGCGCTGCGGGGTGCGGAACCACTCCTGGCGGCTGTAGTCCGTCGACTGCACGAGGGCGATGGAGTCGGGGATGAGCCCCTGGTCGTCGCCCTGCCACCACGCGAGCAGGTAGGTCTCGTCGGTGAGGATCCCCGGTGACACGACGAAGCCGGCGCCCACGGTGTGCGGGTCGGCGAGCACCTCGAGGGCGTGGGGGCGCGACGCGGTGAGCACCCGTGCCGCGTCGACGGGGCCGTCGAAGAGCGGGGCCAGGGCCTCGCCGCTCTCGCGCAGCGTCACCAGCAGCGGGTGGAACAGGTCCTCGACGGCCTGCACGCAGGCGGCGACCTGCGGGGGCACCGCGGTGTCGGGGCCCGGTGCCTGGGCATCCGGGCGTTGCGCGTCCGAGTGCTGGGCGTCGGAGTGCTGGGACATAGCGCTCACCTGATCCTTGCGTGGAGCTCGGCGAGCTCGCCGAGCAGTCGTCGCACCCGGGCGCGCACCACGCGTCGGGCCTCGTTCCCGTCGTGGCTCGCGATAGCGGCGAGCAGGGCTGCGTGGTGGTCGCGCAGGGCGGCCTGCTGGTCCGCGTGCCCGAACCCGAGTCGCAGGAGCCCGCCGAACTCCATCTCCAGGCGCATCACGTCGCGGGCCAGGTGGGCCGAGTGCGAGAGCGCCGCCACGGCGAGGTTGAGCTCGGTGTCGACGTGGCGCCACGTGGCCGCGTCGTCGGTGTCGTCGGGGGGCAGGATCGCCCGCAGGTCCTCGATCTCCTCGACGTTGGCCCGCTCGGCGGCCAGCTCGGCACAGCCGCTCAGCACCGTGGCGTAGTGGATGCCGTGGTCGGCGATGTCGACGCGGGTCATGGCGGCCACGCGACGCTCGAGGACGTCGTCGGCCGCGCCGACGGGGCGGGTGACGAACGAGCCGCCGCCGCGCCCGCGCGTGGTGGTGACGAGGCCCTGCGCGCGCAGCGACACGAGCGCCTCGCGCGCCGTGACGGTGGCGACCCCGAGCATGCTCGCCAGCTCGGACTCGCTGGGCAGTCGCTCACCGTCCTCGAGGATCCCCGAGCGGATCGCCTGCGCCAGGCGCTGCTCCACGCGGACCGCGCGGCCGAGCTCGCCGATCGGCGCGAACACGGCGGTCCGCGCCCGGGTCGAGCGTCGACGGACGGCGGCCATGGATCTCCTCGTGTCCTCGGACCGGCCGGGCTGCCGGTGCGCACATGTTTACCGGATCGTGACACGAAGGTGTGGACATTTAACATCCAAGACCATATGTTTTGCGGCGGAAGGTGATCCGCACCACTCCTCCCGACCGTCAGGACGGACGGGGAGAACCCGTCGAAGGAGCCCGATGACCGGCACCGGCGCCACCCCCGCGATCCGACTGAGCGGCCTGCAGAAGCACTTCGGCGAGGTCAGGGCCGTCGACGGCGTGGACCTGGAGATCGCCGACGGCGAGTTCTTCTCGATGCTGGGTCCGTCGGGGTCCGGCAAGACCACGGTGCTGCGTCTCGTGGCCGGCTTCGAGCAGCCGACCGCGGGCTCGATCGAGCTCGGCGGCCGCGACGTCACCGGCTCGGCGCCCTTCGAGCGCGACGTCAACACCGTGTTCCAGGACTACGCGCTGTTCCCGCACATGAGCGTGCTCGAGAACGTGGCCTACGGACTGCGGGTGCGTGGCGTCGACCGCCGCGAGCGCCGGTCCCGTGCGCTCGAGGCCCTCGAGACGGTGCGCCTGCAGCACGTGGCCGACCGTCGCCCCACGCAGCTCTCGGGCGGCCAGCGCCAGCGCGTGGCCCTGGCCCGGGCCGTCGTGGTCCGCCCGAAGGTGCTCCTGCTCGACGAGCCCCTCGGCGCCCTCGACCTCAAGCTCCGCGAGCAGATGCAGGTGGAGCTCAAGCAGCTGCAGCGCGAGCTCGGCATCACCTTCGTCTTCGTCACCCACGACCAGGAGGAGGCGCTCACGCTCAGCGACCGCGTCGCCGTCTTCAACGAGGGGCGGATCGTGCAGCTGGGCAGCCCCCGGGACGTCTACGAGACCCCGGTCGACGAGTACGTCGCGTCGTTCGTCGGCACGTCGAACCTCTTCGACCCCGACGCCTCGCGCACCGTCCTCGGACGGGAGGGTCGCTACGCGCTGCGGCCGGAGAAGATCCACCTCGCGGCCTCCGGCACCGCGAGCGACCCGGTCGACGGTCGCGACAGCGTCCGCGGCGTCGTCGCCGAGACCATCTACCTCGGCATCGGTCGGCGCGTCGTCGTCGACACCGAGCAGGGCGCCCGTCTGGTCGTCCTCGAGCCCTCCACCGCCCTGGCGGCGGTCGAGCGGGGCGACGCCGTCGTCGCCTCGTGGCGCCACGACGACCTCGTGACGCTCACCTGATCCCCCCACCACACCCACAGAAGAGAACGGAATCCGAGATGATCCCCACGACCAGCAGAGGCCGCGTCGGCGCCATCGCCGCCGCCGTCACCTGCAGCCTCGCTCTCGCCGCCTGTGGCGGGGGCTCCGACGACGACGCCGCCACGGGTGCACCCACGAAGCTCGGCAAGACCGAGGGCCAGGTCTCGATCCTGGCGTGGCCCGGCTACGTCGAGGACGGCAGCAACGACCCCGACGCCGACTGGGTCACCTCCTTCGAGGAGGAGACCGGCTGCAAGGTCACGAGCAAGGTCTACGGCACGTCCGACGAGGCGTTCAACCTCGCCAAGTCCGGCGACTACGACGTCGTCGCCGCGTCCGGCGACCTCACGCTGCGCATGATCGCCGCCAAGGCGGCCGCCGAGGTCAACACCGACCTGGTGCCGAACTACGAGAAGGTCTTCGACTTCCTCAAGGACCAGGAGTGGAACACCGTCGACGGCAAGAACTACGGCGTCCCGCACGGCTACGGCGCCAACCTGCTCATGTACAACGCCGACGTCGTGAAGGACGAGCCGACGTCGTGGGACGTCGTGTTCGACAAGTCCTCGCAGTACAAGGGCAAGGTCACGGCCTACGACTCGCCGATCTACATCGCCGACGCCGCCATGTACCTCATGTCGACGCAGCCGGAGCTGAAGATCGAGAACCCCTACGCCCTCGACGAGAAGCAGCTGGCCGCCGCGGTCGACCTGCTCAAGGGCCAGCGCACCAACGTCGGCGAGTACTGGTCGGACTACCTCAAGGAGGCCTCGGCCTTCAAGACCGGCGACTCCGTGGTGGGCACCACCTGGCAGGTCATCGCGAACACGATCGACCAGGACAACGTGAAGGTCACGGTGCCGAAGGAGGGCGTCACGGGCTGGAACGACACCTGGATGATCGCCGCCAAGGCCAAGAACCCCAACTGCGCCTACAAGTGGCTCGACCACATCGAGGACCCGGAGACCAACGCGCAGGCCACCGAGTACTTCGGCGAGTCGCCGAACAGCGAGGAGGCGTGCGACTTCGCGAGCGAGGGCTTCTGCGAGACGTACCACGCCGGCGACAAGGCCTACTCGGACAAGATCTGGTACTGGCGCACGCCGATCGCCGAGTGCCTCGACGGCCGCACGGACGTCGAGTGCACCGACTACTCGGACTGGACCAAGGCCTGGACCGAGATCAAGGGCTGACGTGACCCAGTCGACCACGTCCGAGGTGGCCGTCCCGTCCCTGTCCGGGACCGGGGCGGCCACCCGCCGGGCCTCCTCCTTCCTCGCCACGCGGCCGCGGCTGAGGCTCGGGCTGTTCCTGACCGCGCCGCTGACCTGGCTCGTGCTCGTCTACGTGGTGGCGCTCTCGGCGCTGCTCGTGACGGCGCTGTGGTCGGTCGACAGCTTCACCGGTGAGATCGACCGCGGCCTCACCCTCGACAACCTGCGCGAGGTCGTCACCAACTCGCTCTACCGCACGGTCACGCTGCGCACGCTCGGTGTCGCGGCCCTGGTGACGGTCGTCGACGTCGCGATCGCGCTGCCGATCGCCTTCTACATGGCCAAGGTCGCGTCGCCGCGTGCCCGACGTCTGCTGGTGGTCGCGGTCCTGACGCCCCTGTGGGCGAGCTACCTCGTCAAGGCGTTCGCCTGGCGGTCGCTGCTCAGCGAGGGCGGCCTCGTCGACTGGGTGCTGAACCCGTTCGGCGGCCAGACGCCCGGCTACGGGCTGACCGCCGTCGTGCTCACGCAGGCCTACATCTGGCTGCCGTACGTCATCCTGCCGATCTTCGCCGGCATGGAGCGCGTCCCCGACTCGATGCTGGAGGCCGCGGGCGACCTCGGCGCCTCGGCGGGCACCACCGTCCGGACCGTCGTGATGCCCCTGCTGCTGCCCTCGGTCGCCGCGGGCTCGATCTTCAGCTTCTCCCTCACCCTGGGCGACTACATCAGCGTCAACATCGTGGGCGGTGCCAACCAGATGCTCGGCAACCTGGTCTACACGAACGTCGGCGCGGCCAACAACCTGCCGCTCGCCGCCGCGATCGCCCTCATCCCCATCGTCGTCATGCTCGGGTACCTCGCGGCGGTCCGCCGCACGGGCGCCCTGGACACCCTCTAGGAGCGCGTCGTGACCCTCAGTCCTCTCGCGCGCCGTCTGCTGCTCGGCGTGACCGGCCTCGTGCTGGTGCTCATGTACGCGCCGCTGCTGGTCGTGGTGGCCAACTCCTTCAACCCCGACCCGTCGATGACGTGGCCGCCCGAGGGGTTCACCACCCAGTGGTGGGTGCGCGCGTTCCACAGCGCGGGCGCCCGCGACGCGGTGCTCACGAGCGTGCAGGTGGCGCTCGCCTCGACCGCCGTGGCGCTGCTGCTCGGCACGCTCATGGCCTTCGCGCTGCAGCGGTTCGCGTTCTTCGGGCGCAACACGGTGAACCTGCTCGTGATCCTGCCGATCGCCCTGCCCGGCATCGTCACCGGCGTGGCGCTGAACAACGCCTTCCGCGGGATCCTGGCCATCGAGCTGGGCGTGGCCACGCTGATCGTCGCGCACGCCACGTTCTGCATCGTCACGGTGTTCAACAACGTCATCGCCCGGCTGCGCCGCATGGGCGGCAACCTGGAGGAGGCCTCGGCCGACCTGGGCGCGGGTCTCTGGACGACGTTCCGACTCGTCACGTTCCCGCAGCTGCGCTCGGCGCTGCTCGCCGGTGGCCTCCTCGCCTTCGCGCTGAGCTTCGACGAGATCATCGTGACCACCTTCACGGCCGGGCCCGGCACCACGACCCTGCCGATCTGGATCCTCAACAACCTGTTCCGTCCCAACCAGGCGCCCGTCGTCGCGGTCGTGGCCGTGGTGCTGATCGTCGTCTCCGTGGTGCCGATCTGGATCGCGCAGCGCATCGCCGGCGAGGCGGAGACGGTTCGATGAGCGGCGCACCCGTGCCGCCGCTCGTCCCCGGGCCGAGGACCCGCGCACCGCGTAACGTCGGACTCCCGACCTCACGACCAGCCACCACCGTCCGCCCCTGATCGAAGGAGCCCCCGATGAGCCTCTACGCCGTCACGAACCCCGCCACCGGCGAGGTCGTCCAGGAGTACCCCACCGCCAGCGACGCCGACGTCGAGAACGCGGTCACGGCCGCCCACGAGGCGTTCCGCACGTGGTCGCGGTCCTCCACCGTGGCCGAGCGGGCCGAGCTGGTGCGCCGCGTCGGCGCGCTGCACCACGAGCGTCGCGACGAGCTCGCCGCCATCATCCAGCGCGAGATGGGCAAGCCGCTCGAGGAGTGCCTGGGCGAGGTCGACTTCTGCACCGCCATCTACGACTTCTACGCCGACAACGCCGAGGCGTTCATGGCCGACGAGCCGCTCGAGCTGCTCGAGGGCGAGGGATCGGCCGTCGTGAAGCGCACGGCCGTGGGCGTGCTGCTCGGCATCATGCCGTGGAACTTCCCGTACTACCAGATCGCACGCTTCGCGGGCCCCAACCTCGCGACCGGCAACACGATCGTCCTCAAGCACGCACCGCAGTGCCCGGAGTCCGCCGCGGCGCTCGAGCGGATCTTCCTCGACGCCGGCTTCCCCGAGGGTGCCTACGTCAACGTCTACGCCACGAACGAGCAGGTCGCCGACGTCATCGCCGACCCGCGGGTCCAGGGCGTCTCGCTCACCGGGTCCGAGCGCGCCGGTGCGGCGGTGGCCGAGATCGCCGGTCGCCACCTCAAGAAGGTCGTCCTCGAGCTCGGCGGGTCCGACCCGTTCGTGGTGCTGGGCACCTCCGACCTCGACGACACGGTCGACAAGGCCGTGGCGGCGCGGCTCGACAACACCGGCCAGGCCTGCAACGCGGGCAAGCGGTTCATCGTCGTCGAGGACCTCTACGACTCGTTCGTCGAGAAGTTCACCGCCAAGATGCTCGCGGCCGCCGAGGGCATCGCGCCGCTGTCGTCCGTGGCCGCGGCCGAGCGGCTGGCCGACCAGGTGGAGCGTGCCGTCGAGCAGGGTGCGCACCTGGAGAGCGCGGGGGAGCGCGACGGCGCCCACTTCCCGCCCGGTGTGCTCACGGGCGTGAAGCCCGGTGACGACGCCTTCCACGAGGAGCTGTTCGGCCCGGTCGGCATCGTGTTCAAGGTCGGGTCGGAGCAGGAGGCCGTGGAGCTCGCGAACGACACCCCGTTCGGTCTCGGCTCCTACGTGTTCACCGACGACGCCGACCAGGCCCAGCGGGTGGCCGACCGCATCGAGGCCGGCATGGTCTTCGTCAACGGCGTCGGCGCCGAGGGTGCCGAGCTGCCGTTCGGCGGCGTCAAGCGGTCCGGGTTCGGCCGCGAGCTCGGACGCTTCGGCATGGACGAGTTCGTCAACAAGAAGCTCATCCGCACGGTCGGCTGAGCACCGGACCTCGACGAGGTGGGCGGTCCCGCGTCATGGACGGGGTCCTGCTCCGTCCCAGTAGGTGCCGGTCCCGCTCGGCAACAGGGCGGGCGGGGCCGGCACCCCGGGCCACGGCAGCGTCGCCGCGACGGGCGTGATCGGCCCGGACTAGGCTGGCGGCCGTGGCCTACGACGCGCTGTTCTCGACGGTCTTCGCCCGCATGGATCCCGAGGTCGCGCACGAGCAGGCGTTTCGGGCGATCCGGCTCGGGGGTCGCCTCGCCGCTCCGCTCACGTCGGTGCCCCCGGCGCCCCGCACCGTGATGGGGGTGGAGTTCCCGAACGCGTTCGGGCTGGCGGCGGGCTTCGACAAGAACGCCCGCGCCGTCCCGGGTCTGCTGGGGCTGGGCTTCGGGCACGTCGAGGTCGGGACGGTCACGGCGCGCCCGCAGCCGGGCAACCCACGGCCGCGCCTGTTCCGGCTGCTCGAGGACGAGGCGATCGTGAACCGGATGGGGTTCAACAACGACGGTGCGGCCGTGGTGGCGTCCCGCCTGCACCGGCTGCGCCGCACCCGTGCGGGCGCCGACGCGGTGATCGGCGTCAACATCGGCAAGACGAAGGTCGTGCCGGCGGCCGAGGCCGTGGCCGACTACGTGGAGAGCGCCCGCCTGCTCGCCCCGTACGCGAGCTACCTCGTGGTCAACGTCTCGAGCCCGAACACCCCGGGCCTGCGCGACCTGCAGGCCGTCGACTCCCTGCGGCCCATCCTCGAGGCCGTCCGCGAGGTCACGGAGCGCGGCACCCCCGGCGGGGGTGCCGGGCCGTGGGCGGCGAACGGGCCCGGCGGGGGTGCCGGGCCGTGGGCGGCGGACGGGCCCGGCGGGGGTGCCGGGCCGTGGGCGGCGAACGGCAGGGTCCCGTTGGTGGTCAAGATCGCGCCGGACCTCGCCGACGCCGACGTCGACGCGGTGGCCGACCTGGCTCTCGAGCTGGGGCTGGACGGCATCAGCGCCACCAACACGACGATCGCGCGCCCGGACTCGTTGCGCACGCCCCGGGCGACGGTCGAGGCGGCCGGGGCCGGTGGCCTGTCGGGGCCGGTCCTGGCGGACCGATCGACCGAGGTGCTGCGCCGTCTGAGGGGGCGTGTGGGCGACCGGCTGGCCCTGGTCGGCGTCGGTGGCGTCACCACGCCGCAGGACGTCCGCGACCGCCTCGACGCGGGTGCGGACCTGGTGCAGGCGTACACCGGATTCGTCTACGGCGGGCCGCTGTGGCCGGCCCGTCTGGCCCGCGCTTCCAGGCTCTGAGCGACCTCGGCGGGGAAGGGGGACCCCCCGATTTCGTCCTGCGCCGACCATTGGGTACTGTTGGCTGTCGGCTTGCCCCTTTAGCTCAGTCGGCAGAGCGTTTCCATGGTAAGGAAAAGGTCTACGGTTCGATTCCGTAAAGGGGCTCTGAGAGACGGGGAGACTCGTCCCCTCGCGGCTGGGTAGCTCAGGTGGTTAGAGCACACGACTCATAATCGTGGTGTCGCGGGTTCGAGTCCCGCCCCAGCTACCGAAGACCGCACGTGCACGGCATCACCCCCAGACCAGAAGAGGCAGACCAGTGGCGAGCAAGAGCTCCGACGTTCGACCCAAGATCACCTTGGCTTGCACCGAGTGCAAGGAGCGCAACTACATCACGAAGAAGAACCGTCGCAACGATCCCGATCGTCTCGACCTCAAGAAGTTCTGCCCGCGCTGCAAGACCCACCAGGTCCACCGCGAGACGCGCTGAGCCTCCTGCACCACCGTCACGAGACCCCCGGCCGCACGGCCGGGGGTCTCGTGCGTCCTGGTCCGGTGCGTCACCTACCTCCGACGGCTGTGGGAGCGGGTCCTAGGCTCGACGCATGGATCTCGCGCAGCTGACCACCCTGCGCCTCGGGGGGCCGGCGCGCGACGTCGTCGAGGCCACCACCGAGCAGGAGCTCGTCGACGCGGTGCGGACGGCCGACGACGCCGGCGTCCCGCTCCTGCTGGTCGCGGGCGGGAGCAACCTCGTGGTCGGCGACACCGGCTTCGAGGGGACCGTCGTGCTCGTGCGCACGACAGGACGCCAGGTCGACGCCGACGCCTGCAGCGGCGCCATGGTCACCGTCCAGGCGGGGGAGTCGTGGGACGCGCTCGTCGCGGTGGCCGTCGAGTCCGGCTGGGTCGGGCTGGAGGCGTTGTCGGGCATCCCCGGGTCCGTGGGGGCCACGCCCATCCAGAACGTCGGTGCCTACGGCCAGGAGGTCGCGCAGACCATCGCCTCGGTGCGGGTCTACGACCGCACCGAGCAGCGGGTGCGCACCCTGTTCGCCGTCGACTGCGGGTTCGGCTACCGGCACAGTCGCTTCAAGGCCGAGCCCGGCCGGTTCGTGGTGCTCGCCGTGGCGTTCCAGCTGCGTCTGGGCGACCTGTCTGCGCCCATCGCGTACGCCGAGCTGGCCACCCGCCTGGGCGTCGACGTGGGCGACCGCGCCCCCCTGGCCGACGTCCGTGGGGCGGTGCTCGCGCTGCGGACCGCGAAGGGCATGGTGCTCGACGCCGACGACCACGACACGTGGAGCGCGGGGTCGTTCTTCACCAACCCCGTCCTCGACGCCGACGCGGCCGCGCGTCTGCCCGAGGGGGCCCCGCGGTTCCCGCAGGCCGACGGCACCGTCAAGACGAGCGCGGCATGGCTCATCCAGGCCGCCGGGTTCGAGCGCGGTCACACGGTGGCCGGTGGGCGGGCCGCGGTCTCCTCCAAGCACACCCTGGCCCTCACGAACCGCGGCGACGCCACGTGCGAGGACCTGCTCGCCCTGGCCCGGGAGGTGCGCGACGGCGTGCGCGACGCCTTCGGCATCACCCTCGTGCCGGAACCCGTGCTCGTCGGCTGCACCCTCTGAGCCGGCCTCGTGGACGCACGGTGCGTGCGTGGGCGTCAGTACCCCGTGTCCGCGGAGAGCTGCAGGTGGGCCCGTACGGCGAAGCCCACCAGGACGAGCAGGCCGACGACGACCAGTGCCGTGGCGAGCGCGCCGAGGACCATGCCGGCCGTGGCCTGTCGACGGCCGACCCACCGCGCGGGATCGCGGTCGATCTCGCGACGCGTCGAGACCCCCAGGTGCCAGACGTACGGGCCGAGCAGGGCGGGCAGCACGAACACGGCCCCGACGAGGGACAGCAGGCCCAGCACGTAGGCCCGGTCCGCGCCGGGGTGGACGGTGTGGACGGTGGGCCCGGGGTGGCCGAGGTCCGGCACGTCGATGCCGCTCACGACGTCCGCCACCGGTCGACGTCGGCCAGGGCCGCGGCCTTGAGGTCGTCGGGGGCGTGCGAGCGGCGCAGCGACATCGCGGCGAGGTCGGCCAGCTCGTCGTCGCTGAAGTCCTGCGCGGCGCGCAGCACGTTGTACTGACCGGCCAGGCGCGAGCCGAAGAGCAACGGGTCGTCGGCGCCGAGCGCGACGTCGACGCCGGCCTCGACGAGGGTGCGCACCGGCACCTCCTCGAGCGTGGCGTACACGCCGAGCGCCACGTTGGAGGTGGGGCACACCTCGAGGGCCACGCCGGCCTCGGCGACCCGCTCCAGCACCGCCGGGTCCTCGCTCGAGCGCACGCCGTGGCCCAGGCGGGTGGGGTGCAGGTGGTCGAGGCACTGCGCCACGTGGGCCGGTCCGCGCAGCTCACCGCCGTGGGGCACGAGCGAGAGCCCGGCCCGCTCGGCGATCGCGAAGGCCGGGGCGAAGGCGGCCGTGTCGCCCCGCCGCTCGTCGTTCGAGAGCCCGAAGCCGACCACGCCGCGTCCGGCGTACTGCCCGGCCAGGCGCGCCAGCGTGCGGGCGTCGAGGGGGTGGCGGGTGCGGTTCGCGGCCACCACGACCGCCATGCCGGTGCCCACGCGCTCTCCGGCGTCACGGGCGGCGTCGATCACGAGGTCGGTGAAGGCGGTGATGCCACCGAACCGGGCGCCGTAGCCCGACGGGTCGACCTGGATCTCGGTCCACACCGCACCGTCGCGGGCGTCGTCCTCGGCCGCCTCCAGGACCAGGCGCCGCACGTCGTCCTCCGTGCGCAGGACCGAGCGGGCCACGTCGTACAGCCGCTGGAACCGGAACCAGCCCTTCTCGTCCGTGGCCACGAGCTGGGGCGGCCACTCCTCGACGAGGGCCGGCGGCAGCCGGATGCCGTCGCGCTCGGCGAGCTCCACCAGGGTCGTGTGGCGCATCGACCCGGTGAAGTGCAGGTGCAGGTGCGCCTTGGGCAGCGTGGCGACGGACCTCACGGGGTGAGGGCCTCCGCCACGTACGAGCGGGCGCCGCGGGCCTCGAGCCCGGCCCGGACCCGCTCGATGGTGCGAGGACGCACCAGCACGTGGAACAGCATGGAGGGCACCCCGACGACGACGGCGAGGACGAACGGCCACGGCCCCTCGTCGAGGACGAACGACAGCGCCAGCGCGGCGATCAGCGGGGCCTCCGTCAGGACGAAGCGCAGGATCATCGTGGTCTGGAACGCCTGCACCGAGGCGCGCCGGGCGGCGGTCTCGTCGAGGCCGGGCTCCAGCGCGGCCACGCGGTAGCCGATCGTCTGCGCGGCGAGGAAGCCGAGCACCACGGCACCGAGGGCGGCGGCCGCGCCGACCACCGAGAGCTCGCCCTGGTCGGGAGGCAGCACGAACAGGATCGCGACCAGCACGATGAGGGGCGAGGTGCCCAACGTGAGCGCGAGGACCCGCAGCGAGCGGCCGGGGGACGGGGCGGGCTGGGCGACGCTCATGGCGTCACCGTATCGGCCGGTGCCGACCCCGCGCCCGTCCACCGCCGGGTGCGTCGCGCGTGCGCCGGGAGGGGGCCGCGGCTACTGCGAGGCGCGGGCGGCACGCTCGACCGCGTCGGCCACGCGGTGGTGGACCTCCGGGTGGAAGACGCTCGGCACGATGTAGTCGGCGTTGAGCTCGTCGTCCTCGACGCACGCCGCGATGGCCTCGGCCGCCGCCAGGAGCACCGGCACGTCGATGCCGTGGCTGTGCGCGTCGAGCAGCCCGCGGAAGATCCCCGGGAACGCCAGCACGTTGTTGATCTGGTTCGGGTAGTCCGACCGACCGGTGGCGACCACGCGCGCGTGCTCGCGGGCGAGGGCCGGGTCGATCTCCGGGTCGGGGTTGGCGAGGGCGAACACCACGGCGTCGTCGGCCATCGTCGCCACGTCGGCGGCACCGAGCAGGCGGGGCGCGCTGACGCCGATGAACACGTCGGCGTCGACGAGGGCGTCCTTCAGGGTGCCCGAGACGCCACGCGGGTTGGTGTTCTCCCCGATCCAGGCGAGCGTGGGGTCGGTGTCGCCGCGCTCCGTGGAGACGATGCCGTCGACGTCGCACACGACCACGTCGCGCAGGCCTGCCCCGAGGAGCAGCCGCAGGATCGCGGTGCCGGCGGCGCCGGCACCCACCAGCACCACGCGCACGTCCTCGAGCGACTTCTCGACCACGCGCAGGGCGTTGCGCAGCGCGGCCAGCACCACGATGGCGGTGCCGTGCTGGTCGTCGTGGAAGACGGGGATGTCGAGCCGCTCGCGCAGGCGTGCCTCGATCTCGAAGCACCGCGGCGCCGAGATGTCCTCGAGGTTGATGCCGGCGAACCCGGGGGCCACGGCGGCGACGGTCTCCACGATCTGGTCCACGTCCTGGGTGTCCAGGCACAGCGGCCAGGCGTCGATGCCGCCGAAGGTCTTGAACAGGGCCGCCTTGCCCTCCATGACCGGCAGGGCCGCGTGCGGGCCGATGTTGCCGAGACCGAGCACGGCCGAGCCGTCGGTGACCACGGCCACGCTGTTGCGCTTGATGGTCAGGCGCCGCGCGTCCTCGCGGTCGGCCGCGATCGCCTGGCAGATGCGGGCGACGCCGGGGGTGTAGACCATCGACAGGTCGTCGCGGTTGCGCAGCGCGTGCTTGGACGCGGTCTCGATGACCCCGCCGAGGTGCATGAGGAAGGTGCGGTCGGAGACCTTCTTGACGGCGACGTCGGGGATCGCCCGCAGCCCCTCGACGATGCGGTCGGCGTGGGCGGTGTCGCCGGCGGCGATGGTCAGGTCGATGCGCAGGGCGTCGGCGCGCGACGCGGCCACGTCGAGCGCGGTCACGATGCCACCGCTGGACTCCACCGTGGTCGTCAGGTGGCTCACGGCGGTACCGCCGGCCGGCACCTCGAGGCGCACCGTGATGGAGTGGGACACGTTCGGGGCGGGGGACGCGCCGACGGCACTTTCGGTCGTGGAATGGCTCACGATCCTCTGTTCTACGGGACCGGACCGGTTACCCGCGAGTCGTGCACATTGAGTTCACGCCGCCCGGCGGGGGTGCCGGGCCGTGGGCGGCGGAAAGCCCGGCGGGGGTGCCGGGCCGTGGGCGGCGGAGGACCGGAGCGGCGAGGCCTGGGTCGGGGGCGGGAGGGACCCCTGCCGGTCGGTTCGACTCGACCGGTGCGCACCCCGTACACTGGACGGACCGGTGAGATCTCACTCTGTTTCGTCATGCCCTCGTGTCCTGCACGCAGGACGGGGGAGACGGGCCGAAGCGCCGGTGGACGGCACTAGCTCAACTGGCAGAGCATCGGTCTCCAAAACCGAAGGTTGGGGGTTCAAGTCCCTCGTGCCGTGCCAGCACCATCACCACATCGCACCATCCAGACCAGCACGACCAACGAAGGGGACACCGTGAGCGATCGCCACGAGACGTCGGCCACGAAGGAACGGCGCACGTCGCCGTTGACCTTCTACCGGCAGGTCGTCGCGGAGCTGCGGAAGGTCGTGTGGCCCACGCGGCCGCAGGTCGTCAACTACTTCTTCGTCGTGCTCGTCTTCGTCCTGATCATGATGGCGTTCGTCGCCGGCCTGGACTACGGGTTCGGCAAGGCGATGTTCGCCGTGTTCGCGTGAACTGCAGAGGAAACCAGTGACTGAACAGTCCCCCGAGACGAGCAACGTCGAGGTCGAGGAGCTCTCCGACGTCGAGGCGACGGACGAGTCCGCCGCGTCGACCGACGAGGCCCCCGAGGTCGAGGACGCGCCCGAGGGCGCCGACGAGACCGTCGACGCCGACCAGGCCGCCGAGGCCGAGGTCGACGCCGAGCTCGACGCCGACGTCCCTGCCGACGAGACCGGTGACGGTGAAGAGGCCGGCGAGGACGCCCCCGTCGACGCGCTCGCGGAGTTCCGCGAGCGGCTCTACAGCCAGTTCGGCGACTGGTACGTCGTGCACACCTACTCCGGCATGGAGAAGCGTGTGAAGGCGAACCTCGAGAACCGCATCACCTCGCTCAACGCCGAGGACTACATCTTCGAGATCGTCGTCCCCACCGAGGAGGTCGCCGAGATCAAGAACGGGCAGCGCAAGCTCGTCAAGCGCACCGTGCTCCCCGGCTACGTCCTGGTCCGCATGGACCTCACCGACGAGTCGTGGGGCGTCGTGCGCCACACCCCGTCGGTCACCGGCTTCGTGGGCAACTCCCACCAGCCGGTGCCCCTCAGCCTCGCCGAGGTCGAGCAGATGCTCGCCCCGGCGGTGGAGGCCGAGGTCGCCCAGCAGGCGGCCGACGCCCCCGAGCAGCAGCAGACCGCATCGTCCCCCAAGGTCGAGTTCGCCGACTTCACGACGGGTGACTCCGTCATGGTCGTCGACGGTCCGTTCGCCACGCTCCACGCGACGATCACGGAGATCAACCTCGACGCGCAGAGGGTCAAGGCCCTCGTCGAGATCTTCGGTCGCGAGACCCCGGTCGAGCTGAGCTTCACCCAGATCCAGAAGGTCTGAGCCGGCTCCTCCGGCCTGCACCACCCATCCACAGAAGGACCCGAAGAACAATGCCTCCCAAGAAGAAGGTCGCCGCACTCGTCAAGGTGCAGCTCAACGCCGGCATGGCGAACCCGGCGCCCCCCGTCGGTACCGCGCTCGGCCCGCACGGCGTGAACATCATGGAGTTCTGCAAGGCGTACAACGCCGCCACGGAGTCCATGCGCGGCAACGTCGTCCCCGTCGAGATCACGATCTACGAGGACCGCTCGTTCACGTTCGTGACCAAGACGCCGCCGGCCGCCGAGCTGATCAAGAAGGCCGCCGGTCTGTCCAAGGGCTCGTCCACGCCGCACACCGACAAGGTCGGCAAGCTCAGCAAGGACCAGATCCGCGAGATCGCCACGACCAAGCTGCCTGACCTGAACGCGAACGACCTCGACCAGGCCATGAAGATCGTCGAGGGGACCGCCCGCTCCATGGGCGTCACCACCGACTGACACACCCACCCCGACCAGCAACACGTGGCAGGGCCGGCTGGGCCCGCGAGACCACACCTGGTGCACACCGAAGGAAGCCAGACATGACACAGCACAGCAAGGCGTACCGCGCCGTCGCCGAGAAGATCGACAAGGACGCCGTCTACACCCCGCTCGAGGCCACCACGCTGGCCAAGGAGTCGGGCAGCAAGAACTACGACTCCACGGTCGACGTCTCCGTCCGCCTCGGCGTCGACCCCCGCAAGGCCGACCAGATGGTGCGCGGCACCGTCAACCTGCCCCACGGCACCGGCAAGACCGCCCGGGTCCTGGTCTTCGCGACCGGCGCCAACGCCGACGCCGCCCGTGAGGCCGGAGCCGACCACGTGGGTGCCGACGAGCTCGTCGACAAGGTCAACGAGGGCTGGCTCGACTTCGACGCCGTCGTCGCGACGCCCGACATGATGGGCAAGGTCGGTCGTCTCGGCCGCGTCCTCGGCCCGCGCAACCTGATGCCGAACCCGAAGACCGGCACGGTGACCACCGACGTCGCCAAGGCCGTCGGCGACATCAAGGGCGGCAAGGTCCAGTTCCGCGTCGACCGTCACGCCAACCTGCACTTCGTGATCGGCAAGGCCTCGTTCTCGGCCGAGCAGCTCGCCGAGAACTACGGCGCGGCCCTCGAGGAGATCCTGCGTCTCAAGCCGGCCAGCTCCAAGGGTCGGTACCTGAAGAAGATCACCGTCTCCACGACGAACGGCCCGGGTGTCCCCGTCGACACGACGCACCTGCGGAACTTCACGTCGGCCGACGAGGCCTGAGCCTCCAGCCGACACCGGACCCCCTCCGCCCCTCGGGCGGAGGGGGTTCGTGCGTCCGGGGGCGCGACCTCAGTGGTGGGGCAGGATCAGCATCACGCGTGACTGCGGTGCGTCCTGCACGGTGACGTAGCCGCCCACCGACTCGGCGGTCACGGCAGCCTCGGCCAGGCCGCCGTCGGACCCGGCGTCGCCGTGCAGCACGCCGCTCGGCAGGCGGCGCGGTCCCTGGTCGGTCACGCGCACGCGCAGCACGGTGCGCAACGCCGACACGTCGACGGTGACCGTGCCCGTGCCGTGGTCGGTCGCCTGTGCCAGCAAGGCGTCGACGACCTGCTGCACCGGCTCGGGGGCCACCCTGGCCGGCACGGGCGCCCGCGACGTGAGGACGAGATCGCGACCCTGCTCGGACAGCCGGTTCCGCCAGCGCTCGGCGACGGTGGACGTGAGGTCCACGAGGTCCACGGCGACCTCGTCGTCGAGGGCGTCGTCGCGACGCTCCTCGAGCAGCTCGGTGACCGCGACGCCCAGTCGGTCCACGGCGGCGATCGCGCGGGTCAGCTCCGCTGCCACCTCGGGCGGCACCTGCTTCCAGAGCGTGAGGTCCTCCAGCGAGAGGCGCAGGGCGGTGATGGGCGTGCGGAGCTCGTGCGAGGCGGTCACGGCGAGCGAGCGCTCACGCTCCAGCAGGACGTCGAGCCGGCGACCGGTGTCGCGCAGCGCACGGCCCAGCTCGTCGGCCTCCCGGACCCGGTAGCGGGGGACCGGCGTGTCGAAGCGGCCCGCGCCGATCTCGGCGGCCACGATCGACAGCTCGCCGAAGGGCCGGGCGAAGCGACGTGCCATGACCACCGCCACGACGCCCGCGACCGCGGCCAGCGCGAGGGAGAGCAGGACCAGCGGCAGGACTCCGGCCGACACGCGGTCGGTCATCGACCGACCGGAGAGGCTGAGGGTCACGCTGCCCCCACCGTCGACCGCCCGGGTGCTGCGCGGGCCGTCGACGGTCACCGTCCCTGCGGTGATGCGCTCGCCGGCGGGGGGCTGGTAGACCACGCGCTCGTCGTCCTGCAGCAGGGACGTGACGTAGTCCTGGTCGACGGTGGCTCCCGCGGTCAGCCGGGCGCCCACCGCGGCCGCCACCAGGGCGGCGGTGCGATCGGCGCGCTCGCGCTCCTGGTCCTGCACGACGTCGGCGACCACGTAGGACGCCGCGACGGCGAACAGCGCCAGCACGAGCAGGGTCAGCCCGACGAACGTCGCGACCAGGCGGTCACGCATCCGCGGCGTCGATCTCCCAGCGGAAGCCGACGCCCCGCACGGTGACGACACGGCCCGGCGCGTCGGCGTCCTCGAGCTTCTGGCGCAACCGACCGATCGTGGTGTCGAGCGTCTTGGTGGAGCCGAACCAGTTCTCGTCCCACACCTCGTCCATCACGTGCTCGCGCGTGACGACGCTGCCGCCGGCGGCCTCGACCAGCGCCAGCACGTCGAACTCCTTGACCGTCAACATGAGCTCGGAGTCGCCCACCCAGGCGCGCCGGGTGTCGCGGTCGACGCGAACCCCGCCGGTCGGGGACGACGCGGGAGGCGCGGGGGCGACCTCGGGTCCTGGCCGGGCGCTGCGCCGCAGCAGGGCCCGGACCCGGGCGAGCAGCTCGGCCAGGGCGAAGGGCTTGGCGAGATAGTCGTCCGCGCCGACGTCCAGACCGACGACGCGGTCGAGCTCCCCACCGCGGGCGGTCAGGATCATGATGCCGCCCTCGAACCCGTCCGCCCGGGCCCTCCGGCAGACCTCGAGCCCGTCGAGGTCGGGCAGGCCGAGGTCGAGCAGCACCAGGTCGACGCCGCCGACGGCCAGCCGCACCAGGGCCTCGGTGCCGGTGGCCACGCGCTCGACCAGGTGCTCCTCGCGCTCCAGCGTGCGGATCAGGGGAGCGGCGATCTGGTCGTCGTCCTCGACGATCAAGAGAGTGTGAGACACCTCATCGAGCATAGAGGTCACCTGCGGGCGCGCGCTCCGGCTCGGGTGCCACCACCAGGGTCAGGACCACCGCGGCCGCCAGCGCAAGTGCGACCACCGTGACGTCGACCGGGTGCGGTGTCGAGCCGGGAGGACCCACGGTGCTCGCGAGCACGACGCCCGTCCCCGTCGCCAGGGCCACCGCGGCCGCGGCCACCCGCGACTCGATGCACCGGGCCGTGCCCAGGCGGGCCGCCGAGAGGAGCGCGATGCCGGCCAGGACCCCCAGCAGCACCGACGCGTACGGCTCGTGCGCGGTGGACGCAGCTGCCCGCGCGAGCAGCAGACCGAGCAGCGCCGTGCCTGCAGGGGCGAGGTGCGACGACCCGGGGCGCATCATCAGAAGTCCCGGTCGGCCGTGCCGGTCTCGACGGCCGGGGCCGCCGAGCACTTCTGGCCCGACACGTCGGTGGCGGTCGCGGACGGCGTCCACACCATGGTGGGCGTGCCGCTCACGGTGCGCAGCCCCGATCCCGAGGTCACGGCACCGATCCTCACGGTCACGACCGTGCGGGTCGAGGTGCCGACGGTCACGGTCGTGGCCGTCATGCTGCCGGCCCACTGGACGGTCTTGCCGCTCTTGACGTAGTCCGCCTTGAGGTTGACGGCGCCGAGGTTCGCCCCGGTCACGTCGATCGTGTCGTCCTTGGCGCCGCCACCGGCGAGGTTGCCGTCGCGCAGCCGGACGGTGACGGCCCTGGCGGTGCCGTCCCATCCGGCGACCACGGAGGCGAGGTCGAGCTTCTCGCTGTAGGTGAAGGTGACGGTGTCCCCGTTGTCGACCCGGCCCACGGTGCCGCCGCCGTTGGCGGACTGCACGTCGAGCGCACGCACCGGGCTGTTGTCGACGAGTCGGGCACCCACGACGGCGGAGGTCGTCGTGGTGCCGCGGACGTCGATGAGCTGGGCGCGCAGGTCGTAGCTGCCGTCGCCGACCGTCCTGGTGTCGAAGGCGCAGGTGTAGGGAGCGGTGGTGTCGGTGCACACGTCGGTCCACGTCGATCCGCCGGCCGGCGCGCGCTGGATCCGGACCGAGGTGATCCCGGCGGAGGCGTTGGCGGCGGCGGTCAGGGTGACGGTGCCGGTGAGGTACTGGCCGGGGTCCGCCAGGGAAACCGACGAGACCGTGTTGTCCACGACCCGGTTGGCGACGGTGGTCGAGGTGGTCTGCAGACCGGCCGCATCGGTGGCGACGGCCCGGAAGGCGTAGGTGCCGCCGGTCAGTGCGGTGGTGTCGTAGCGGCACGACCACGGCGCGGAGGTCACGGTGCACAGCGTCTTCCACGTGCCGGTGGTGCCCTGGGAGTACTGCAGCTCGACCGTCTCGACACCCGAGCCCGCGTCGGTCGCCGTGGCGGCGAAGGTGCGGGTGCCGCTCAGCGGCGTGCCCGGGTCGGTCATCGTGACGGCGGGCCTGGTGTTGTCGACGAGGACGTCGGTCTGGACCGTCGACGCGGAGCCGGAGTAGGTGGCGCGCAGGTCGTACGTGCCGTCGGGCACCGACGCGGTGCTCCACTGGCAGGTGGACGCCGTGTTGATCAGCAGGAAGGCGCTGCACGCCGTCGTCCACCGGGTCGTCCCGGCCGGTGCGTACTCGAGGCGGACGGAGCCGAAGCCGATGCCCGCGTTGTAGACGGTCATCGATGCGGTCGTGGTCCCGGTCAGGACCTCGCCGAGGGGCGCCAGGACGACCGCGAAGGTGTTGGCGACGTAGGTCCGCACGACCTCGGACGTGGTGCTGTAGCCCGCCTTGTCGGTGGCGATGGCCCGCAGGTCGTACGGACCGTCCGGGGTCGCGCCGCTCGTCCGGGTGTCCCACGAGCAGGAGTAGGGGGCGGTGGCGTCGGTGCACAGCGTGGTCCAGCTCGAGGCGTCGGCGGGCTGGTACTGCAGGACCACCTGGGCGACGCCCGACTGGGCGTCGCTCGCGGTGGCGGTGATCGTCGTGGTGCCGTTGACGGTGCCACCGGCCGGCTGCGTGACCGCGACCGTCGGCGGCGTCCAGTCCGACGCGGCCGACACGGTGCCGACCGGGTTGACGGTGCGGGCCGAGAAGCTGGCCGAGGAGAAGCCGGTCACGGAGAACGCGAGCGCGGCCAGGAGGACGACGACGCCCGCCAGCGGTGCGCGGCCCCGCAGGGGCGACGGTGCTCGGTGACGGGCGTTCATGCTCATGTCCTCAACGGTAGGGAGGTCGACTCCACGGGGACCCCACGCGAAGGTCACACGACCTCCACGGAACCGGTCAGGAGTGGACGGGCACGGGGACGGGGAGCTGGACGGGGACCAGCGGGGCGATCGGCTGGAGGGCCGGCTGGACGACCGGCTGGGCAGGCGCCTCGGCGCGGTCGCGACGTCGTCCGCCGCTGCGCAGGGCGCCGACCAGCTCGACGGCGCTGACGAGGGCGATGAGGCCGGCCGGCACGCCGATCACGAGCAGGCGTGTGTCGCGGTCGGCGAGCGCCACGAGCGCCCAGCCGACGTGCGGCACGTGGAACTCGACCACGGGCTGGTCCGGCGCGGTGAGCGAGAAGGACCAGGGGTCGGGCTGCGGGTTGGCGTCGCCCTGGGTGCGGAACAGGGGTGCGCCGCTCTCGGAGGTGGCGATGTCGATGATGCGGTGCGTCACCAGGTTGGTGACGCCGCTGTCGGCCGGAGGCTGGTAGGTGATGACGTCGCCCACGGCGAGGTCGGCGACGGGGACGTCCTTCTCGAAGGCGATCGCGCCCTTCTCGATCGAGCCGGACATGGACCCGCCGGTGATGACGTAGCGCTCGTAGCCGAGCAGCGTGGGGGCGAGGTAGGCGAGGCCGGCCAGCGTCGCCACGAGCAGGAGGGAGCTGACCAGGAGCGAGCCGAGCCGGCGGCCGAGGGCCTGTGCGGGTCGACGGTGCTGGGTGCTGCTCATGGTGGTCTCCTTCTCCTGCTCGTGGCGAGCGGTGCGTGGTCGTCCGTGTCCTCGACGGAGGACCCCCGCCGTGGTGCTGCCGGTCGCGGGTCGCGTTCCCCCCTCCGGAGCGCGGCCCATCCCTGGTGACCGGTGGTGGATGCCCGGACGTCGACTTCGCGAGGTCGACGACCAGGGCACGGTCACTGGTTGGTGGTGGTGGCCGAGAGCTGCGTGGAGTCCCAGCTGTACGCGGCGGAGGCGGTCTTGCCCTGCTGCGTGTTGTCGGCGGTGTCGGCGAGGCGCACCGAGAAGGTGTAGTTGCTCACGACGCCGGGCTCGACCGTGCCCAGGGTGTTCTTCTTGCCGTCGACGAGGCCGCCGAAGTTGCCGCTGTAGACCTGGGTGCCCGAGGTCGTGTTGGTGATGGTGAGCGTCAGGGCGTCGTCGGCGAACTGGTTCGTCGAGGTGGTCTCGGTCAGGCTGAACGCGGCCGGCAGCGAGCCGGTGTTGGTGATGGTCAGGCTGCCGTTGACGACGTCGCCGGGCTTGATGTTGGTGAGGTTGAAGACCGCGGCGTTGCTCTTGGAGTTGGTGTGCGACAGCGTGCCGGAGGTCACCGAGCTGATGGTGTTGGCCGTGCTCGAGGTGAACGTGGCGCCCGAGCCGATGGCGACGGCGCCGGCGGCGAGGAGCGTGGCGAGGGGGACGAGGACCTTCTTGGTGTTCATGGGGATTCTTCCTGTGTGGACCGGTGGGGCTCGACCGTGGTCGAGGTGATGGCTACGACGCTACGGAGCCCAGATCCACACGAGTCCCCCACGAGCTCCCCACGAGATCCACATCTCGGAACTCCCCGCCGGCTACCTCGCTGGGAGCTCGAACCACACTGCGGCGCCGCCGGTGGGCGACTCGTCCACGCCCACCCGGCCCCCGTGCGCATGGACCAGGCGACGCGTGGTGGCCAGGCCGATGCCGTGCCCGCCGGGGTCGTCGCCGCGGTCGTACAGGTCGAAGACCGCGCTCCGGCGAGAGGGCTCGATGCCGCGCCCGTTGTCGGCCACGACGACCCGCCAGGCGTCGCCGCGTCGCTCGGCGCTCACGACCACCTGGGCGGGCACGCCCTCGCGGGTGAACTTGAGCGCGTTGGTCAGCAGGTTGAGCACGACGGAGTAGAGCATGTCGGCGTCGACGGCCATGGTGGGCAGCGCCTCGACGGTGATCGTGGCGTCGCCGCGGCGCACCACGGGCTCCAGGTCCGCGAGGGCCAGCGTGAACACGTGCTCCAGGGGCGTCTCGACGAGCGACAGCCGTCCGCCGCGCACCGCGAAGTCGAGCATCTCCTCGATCATGCGGTTCATGCGTCGGCCCGCCTCCGACACGGCGCGCACGACGGCGCCGAGGTCGTCGTGGGTGACCACCACGGGCTCGGTCTCGAGCAGCTCGGCGTTGGCGAGGATGGCGGTGAGCGGGCTGCGGAGGTCGTGGCTGACCTGACCCGCGAAGAGCGCCAGGTGGTGGTTGGCCCGCTCCAGCTCGCGGGTGCGCAGACGCAGCTCGAGGACGTCCATCACCTGCCCGGCCACGGTGCGCAACGAGACCTCCTGCGCGGGCGTCAGGGTGCGTGCGGTCTCGTCGAACAGGCACAGCCGGCCGAGGTGCACGTCGTCGGGCGTGATCAACGGCGCCGACGCGTAGAAGCGCACGGCGCCGATGTCGCCGGTGACGAACGGGTTGGTGCGGAACCGCTCGTCCTGCGTCGCGTCGGGCACGACCACGTTCCCGGTCTCGGTCATCACGGCAGCGCACATGGAGTCCGAACGGGAGCAGACGGACGGCTCGATGCCGGCCGTCGCGACGATCTGGTGCTGCTGGTTGCGCGTGATGATGTTGATGGCTGCGCTGGGCACGTCGCACGCCTGCGCGACGAGGTCGACGAGCGCCTGCAGGTCGCGGCCCACGGGCTCGCTGAGCACGGCGTAGCGCTCCAGCTCGAGCTCCTGCTGCTCGATCGTTCCCCCGACGACGGTGCTCACCGGACCTCCTCGATCGCTTCGACCGACCATGTCACATCTGGCGCGTCCCGGCGCGGCCCGCCGCCGCGGCGATCCGTGCCGGTCGCCGGACGGACGTACGGAATTGGCCGACCGGACGCCGGATCGGACGAAGTGAGAGGTATGATCCAAACATGAACCTGCGCCTCAAGAAGTCCGCCGCCGCGGTGGCCATCGTCCTGACCGCCGGCCTCGGCCTCGCCGCCTGTGGTGGTGGTGACGACTCCTCCAGCGCCAAGGGAGACACGTCCTCGGTCGGTGAGAAGGCCGACACCGAGCTCACCCAGGAGAACTTCTTCACGGAGGTGACCAAGGCCCAGCAGGACGCCAAGACCAGCCACGTCGAGATGGCGTTCGGCGTCGGTGGCCAGGACATCAAGGCCTCCGGCGACGTGTCGACCGGCAAGTCCGCTGCCGACTCCGCCATGAGCATGACCATGACGCTCGGCGCCCAGGGCGAGATGGAGATGCGCCTCATCGACGGCGTGCTCTACATGAACATGGGCTCGATGACGCAGAACAAGTTCACGAAGATCGACCTCAACGACAAGGACAACCCGCTCGGCGAGCAGTACGGCGGTCTCCTCGACAGCGTCGACCCCTCCAAGCAGATCGAGCAGATGCAGGAGGCCGTCACCGGCTTCGAGCAGAAGGGCGACGCGGAGAAGCTCGACGGCGTCGAGGCCACCCCGTACGTCGTGACCGTGGACTCCAGCAAGCTCACCGAGCAGCTGGGTGCCACCGGCCAGGACGCCGCGCAGGTCCCCGACACCCTCACGTACACGATGTACATCGGTCCGGACAACCTGCCGCGTCGCATCCTCATGGACGTCGCGGGCACGAAGATGACCATGGACTACACCAAGTGGGGCGAGGACGTCACCATCGAGGCGCCGGCGAAGGACCAGATCTCCGACGTCGACCTCTCCCAGATGGGCGGTGCCTGAGTCCGAGCGGGCCCACCCGGCACCTGCCGGGTGACGCCGCTCGACCAGCGCTCCGCACGAGCCCCCGTCGCACCGATTTGGTGCGGCGGGGGCTCGTGCGTAGACTGACCACGCCGAAGACCGCTGGCCGGGCCCCGCAAGGGGCCCGCGAAGTGCCTCGAACGAGGCGGCCCGCGCAGGTGTCCTTCAGAGGTGGGTCCGTCAGGACCTCCCGACGACGTGCACCGCAGCGCGTGCGTCGGTCGAGGCAACGACCACCAGAAGGAGACCCATGGCAAGCCCGGACAAGGTTGCTGCCGTCGCCGAGCTCACGCAGAGCCTGCGCGACTCCGACGGCATCGTCCTCACCGAGTACCGCGGTCTCACCGTGAAGCAGCTGCAGGAACTGCGGCGCTCGCTCGGTGAGGGTGCGAGCTATGCCGTCGCCAAGAACACGCTGACGAGGATCGCGGCCAAGGAGGCCGGGGTCGACCTGTCGGACGACCTGCTCACCGGCCCGACCGCCATCGCCTTCATCAAGGGCGACGTCGTCGAGGCCGCCAAGGGTCTGCGTGACTTCGCGAAGGCGAACACCACCCTCGTCATCAAGGGAGGCTTCCTCGACGGGAAGTCGCTCGATGCCGACGAGGTCAAGAAGCTGGCGGACCTCGAGTCGCGCGAGGTCCTCCTCGCCAAGCTCGCCGGCGCCATGAAGGGCAGCCTTCAGAACGCCGCGTCCCTCTTCAACGCCCCGCTCGCCCAGACGGCCCGCCTCGTGGCGGCCCTCGAGGCGAAGAAGGCCGAAGAGGCTCCCGCCGACGCTTCCACCGACACTGCTGCCGAGGCCCCCGCGGCCGAGGCGGCACCCGAGGTCGAGGCTCCCGCCGAGACCGACTCAACCGAGGGCTGAACGCCCGATCTGATCGGGACCCCCTCGGGGTCTCACCAACGAAAGGACGCCACATCATGGCGAAGCTCAGCACCGACGAGCTGCTCGACGCATTCAAGGAACTGACCCTCATCGAGCTCTCCGAGTTCGTGAAGGCCTTCGAGGAGACCTTCGAGGTCACCGCCGCTGCCCCCGTGGCCGTGGCCGCTGCGGCCCCCGCTGCCGCCGGTGGCGACGCCGGTGGCGACGCCGCCGAGCAGGACGAGTTCGACGTCGTCCTCGAGTCGGCCGGCGACAAGAAGATCCAGGTCATCAAGGAGGTGCGCGGTCTCACGAGCCTCGGCCTGAAGGAGGCCAAGGACCTCGTCGAGGGCGCTCCGAAGCCCGTCCTGGAGAAGGTCGCCAAGGATGCCGCCGAGAAGGCCAAGGAGGCCCTCGAGGCCGCCGGCGCCACCGTCACGCTCAAGTGACCTGGCTGTCAGCCTGACGTCCACGTGACGTCGACGCAGACCCCCGCCGACCCGGTTCCGACCGGCTCGGCGGGGGTCTCGTCATGTCCGGAGGCGGCGATCGCGTCGGCCGTCGCGCTCCGTCGAGGGGGCCGAACGGCAGGGCCCAGGACGTGACCGAGGCCACCTTTGTGACTCGCAGTTGCATGAGGTACGGTCTCTGAGACCTGCGACACGTTACTCGCGGGTCATCACGACGGAGCGAACTCGTAACCGAGTCGCCCGAAATTCGTTAGGCTGGGTGGCCCGGGTCACATCGACTGCGGGCCCGGTACGGGGACCGGCCGAGCTGGAGTGGAGGAGGGGTCCGTGGGCGTCGAGGTCAAGGTCGAGAACCTGACGAAGAGCTTCGGCTCGCAGCTGATCTGGGGCGACGTCTCGTTGACCCTCCCCGCGGGTGAGATCTCCGTGATGCTCGGTCCGTCGGGCACGGGCAAGTCGGTGTTCCTCAAGACGCTGATCGGTCTGCTGAAGCCCGACGAGGGCCACATCTGGATCGAGGGCGTCGACATCGCGACGTGCAAGGAGAAGGACCTCTACGAGATCCGCAAGCTGTTCGGCGTGCTGTTCCAGGACGGCGCCATGTTCGGCTCCATGGACCTCTACGACAACTGCGCCTTCCCGCTGCGCGAGCACACCAAGAAGTCCGAGTCCGAGATCCGCCAGATCGTCATGGACAAGATGGACATCGTCGGCCTGGCCGGTGCGGAGAACAAGCTCCCCGGCGAGATCTCCGGCGGCATGCGCAAGCGTGCCGGCCTGGCCCGTGCACTCGTGCTGGAGCCGGAGATCCTGCTCATCGACGAGCCCGACTCCGGTCTCGACCCGGTGCGCACGGCCTACATCAACCAGCTCTTCATCGACCTGAACGCGCAGATCGACGCGACGTTCCTGATCGTCACCCACGACATCAACTCCACGCGCACGGTGCCCGACAACATCGGCCTGCTCTACCACAAGCACCTGGCGATGTTCGGTCCGCGCGAGATGCTCCTGTCGAGCACCGAGCCGGTGGTCGCGCAGTTCCTCAACGCCCAGCGCGTCGGTCCCATCGGCATGTCCGAGGAGAAGGACGCCGACGAGCTCGCCGCGGAGTCCGAGATCGAGATGCCGCCCCTGCCGCCCATCCCGCGCCAGCTCGAGCCCTCCGACGGCCGTCCGCGCACCGCGCAGCGCGAGCCGGGTGCCTGGTGCCGCGACAACGGCATCACGCCCCCGCCCGGGTCGTTCGACGAGAACATGAGCCTCGCTCCGGGCAGCACCGCGTGAGCGCAACCAAGATCGCGGCGCCCGCACGGATCGCAGGTGGCCTCTTCGCCTTCATGCTCGACGTCACCGTCGCGCTGTTCCGGCGACCCTTCCAGCTCAAGGAGTTCCTGACCCAGGCCTGGTTCATCGTCACCGTGACGATCGTGCCGACGGCCCTGGTCTCGATCCCCTTCGGTGCCGTCATCGCCCTCCAGGTCGGCGGGCTCATCAAGCAGTTCGGTGCGCAGTCGTTCACCGGCTCCGCCGCGGTGCTGGCCGTCGTGCGCGAGGCCGGGCCCATCGCCACCGCGCTGCTCATCGCCGGTGCCGCAGGCTCGGCCATCGCGGCCGACTTCGGCTCGCGGAAGATCCGCGAGGAGCTCGACGCCATGATGGTGCTGGGCATCGACCCCATCCAGCGTCTCGTCGTGCCTCGCGTGCTCGCGGCCATGCTCATCGCCGTCTTCCTCAACGGCCTGGTGACGATCGTCGGTGTCGCCGGCGGCTACGTGTTCAACGTCGTGCTGCAGGACGGCACACCAGGGGCCTATCTGGCCTCGTTCACGGCCCTGGCCCAGCTGCCCGACATGTACCAAGGCATGGTGAAGGCCGTCATCTTCGGCTACATCGCGGCCATCGTGGCCGCCTACAAGGGGATGAACGCCAAGGGCGGCCCGAAGGGCGTGGGCGACGCGGTCAACGAGGCCGTCGTCATCACCTTCCTGCTGCTGTTCATCGTGAACTTCTTCGTGTCGTCCATCTACATCCAGCTCGTCCCACCGAAGGGGATGTGACATGGCGACGAAGATCAGTGCCGTCTACGAGCGCCCCGCGGCAGCGCTGGAGGGCCTCGGCACCCAGCTGCTGTTCTACCTGCGCGTCCTGCGGGCCATCCCGTTCACGATCAAGAACTACAGCCGCGAGATCCTGCGCCTGCTGGCCGAGGTCGCGCTCGGCTCCGGCGCCCTCGCCGTCATCGGCGGAACCGTCGGCGTCATCGTGGCCATGTGCTTCTTCACCGGCACCGAGGTCGGCATCCAGGGCTTCGCCGCGCTTGACCAGCTCGGCACCGCTGCACTGTCCGGCTTCGTCTCGGCCTACTTCAACACGCGCGAGATCGCGCCGATCGTCGCCGGCATCGCGCTCGCCGCGACCGTCGGCTGCGGCTTCACCGCCCAGCTCGGCGCCATGCGGATCTCCGAGGAGGTCGACGCGCTCGAGGTCATGGCCGTGCCGTCGATGCAGTTCCTCGTCACCACGCGCGTGCTGGCCGGGCTCATCGCCGTGGTCCCGCTCTACGTCGTCGGCCTGCTGTCGTCCTACTTCGCGACCAGATTGACGATCACGCAGTTCCTCGGGCAGAGCACCGGAACCTACGACCACTACTTCTCGACGTTCCTGCCACCGGGTGACGTGCTGTGGTCGTTCGGCAAGGTGCTGATCTTCGCCGTCGTGGTGATCCTGATCCACTGCTACTACGGCTACTACGCCTCCGGCGGACCCGCGGGCGTGGGTGTGGCCGTGGGCCGCGCCGTCCGTACGTCGATCGTCGCCGTCAACGTCGTCGACCTGCTCGCCTCCATGGCGATCTGGGGCACGACTGTCACCGTCAGATTGGCGGGTTGACGATGGCTGCCACTCCCTTCGCCGAGCGCCCCACGAGCCTGAAGCTCCTCGGGGCCGGTCTCGTCGTCCTCATGGCCTTCTTCGTCTGGCTGACGTTCGCGTTCTTCTCCAAGACCTTCGTGGCCACCGACGACGTCACCGTCGACACCGGCAAGGCCGGCCTGAACCTGCCGCAGGCCGCCGACGTCAAGCTGCGCGGCATGATCGTGGGCGAGGTCAAGGACGTCGAGCCGCGCGACGGCGGCGTGCGACTCGTGCTCGGTCTCAAGCCCGACCTGATCGGCCAGGTGCCGGCCGACGTCACCGCGGAGATCGTGCCCAAGACCCTGTTCGGCGAGAAGTACGTCGCGCTGATCCCCGCCGACGACGCGGGCAGCGAGCGGCTGAAGGCCGGCGACACGATCCAGCGCGCCGAGGTGCCGATCGAGGTCGAGGAGCTGCTCAACGACCTCTACCCGCTGTTGCAGGCCGTGGAACCGGCCGAGCTGTCGTACACGCTCACGGCGGTCTCCCAGGCGCTCGAGGGACGCGGTGAGAAGCTCGGCGAGACCCTCGTGTCGGCCAACGAGTACCTCACGGCACTCAACCCCGACGTCCCGACGCTCGTCGACGACCTCACCAAGCTCGGCACCGTCTCCGACGGCTACGCCGCGCAGATGCCCACCCTCGGGCGCCTGCTGAAGAACACGGTCGTCACCGGCAACACGGTGGTCGCCAAGCGCACGCAGCTCGCGGCGTTCTTCGACGAGGGCACCCGGCTCGCGAACACGCTGACCGACTTCGTCGACGCCAACGGCGAGAACCTCGAGGTGCTCGCGAAGCAGAACCGTGAGCTGCTCGGCGTGACCGCCGACTACGCCAGCACCTTCCCCTGCTTCACCGGCGGCATGGCCACCGTGCTGCCGAAGCTCGACAGCGTCCTGCGCAACAACACCGTGCACATCGACCTGGAGCTCCTGGCCGAGCAGCCCACCGGCTACCAGCTGGGGGAGAACGCCGTGGTGCCCGACAACAAGACCCTCGACGAGGCCGAGCAGACCGACCCGAACAAGGTGAAGTACATCGACGCGCCGGACAAGGACAACGGTCGGCTCCCCAACACCCTGGGCGCCGTGTGCGAGGACCTCAAGGTCTTCAAGAAGAACGCCAACGACCCGAGCAAGTGGCCCTACAACCAGGCCGACCCGTTCCAGGTCGCTCCGGAGATCTACAAGCTCGTGGGCGTCGAGAACAGCCACAACGGCAAGTTCGGCAGCGAGGCGGACTTCGATCGCGCGGCCGTGGCCAACCTCGACTCGGCCGGCTTCTGGAACCCCAGCCTGGCCGACACCGACAGCGCCCAGCAGCGTGACGACGTGCGCCAGATGGCCGCCGCCGTGGCCGGTGTCGACGCCGACCGCGTCCCCGACGCCGCCTCGCTCCTGCTCAGCCCGATCCTGCGCGGCACGGAGGTGACCATTCGATGAGCAAGGCTCTGGACCGCGAGTCCATCTCCGCGATCGTCAAGCTGTCGATCTTCTTCGTCGTCACCGGTGCGGCCACGTTCCTGCTGATGCTGACCCTCAGCGGGGCCAACCTCGGCAGCAGCAACGAGTACAAGGCCGTCTTCTCCGACGTCACCGGCGTGGCCAAGGGCGACGACGTCCGCATCGCCGGCGTCTCCGTCGGGTCGATCAAGAAGGTCGAGATCCACGACACCGACGAGGCCATCATCACCTTCTCGGTGCGCACCTCGACCCCGCTCACCCGGGACACCAACGCGCAGCTGCGGTTCCGCAACCTCGTCGGCCAGCGCTACCTGGCGCTCTTCCAGGGCGGCGAGGGCGGCACCGCACGTCTGGCCCCGGGCTCGACCATCCCGCAGGACCGCACCGAGGAGGCACTCGACCTCAACGTGCTGCTCAACGGCTTCAAGCCCGTCTTCCAGGCGCTGTCGCCGTCGGACACCAACAAGTTCGCCTTCGAGATCGTCCAGACCCTGCAGGGCGAGGCCGGCAACGTCCAGAGCCTGCTGGCCCGCACCGCGTCGCTGACCAGCACGCTCGCCGACCGCGACGAGCTCATCGGCGACGTCGTGGTGAACCTGTCCGACGTGCTCGACACGATCGGCAGCCGCGACCAGCAGCTCACGGCCACGATCGACACCCTCCAGCAGTTCGTGACCGGTCTGAAGGGCGATCGTGAGGCGATCCTCGGCTCGCTCGACTCCATCTCCGACCTCACCACCGAGACCTCCAACCTGCTCGTGGAGGGCCGGCCCGACCTCACGGCCGACGTCAAGCAACTGCGCCGCCTGACCAAGAACCTGTCGAGCGAGCGCAACCTCAAGACCATCGAGGAAGCCGTGCAGATCCTGCCCATCAAGATGGAGAAGCTGGGCAACCTGACCTCCAACGGCAGCGTGTTCAACTTCTACGTCTGCGAGCTGAACGTCGACGTCTCCCAGCTCACCGGGACGCCGCTCGACGGCCTGCTCGACGGCCTGATCAGCGAGCTGGGCGCCGTCCAGGCCGGCGGCGACCGTTGCCGTACCGGCAACGGCGAGTACGGGAAGGCCGCGTCATGAAGCCCTTCCGCGAACGCAATCCCGTCATCATCGGCCTGATCGGCTTCTCCCTGATCGCGCTGCTGCTCGTCGCGGCCTTCCGCGCCGACCGGCTCCCGATCATCGGCGCCGGCGACACGTACCACGCCGAGTTCTCCGAGATCGGCGGCCTCAAGGACGGCAACGAGGTCCGCGTGGCCGGCGTGCCGGTCGGCAAGGTGCGTGGCATCGAGCTCGCCGGCAACAAGGTCAAGGTCACGTTCAAGGTCGACAAGGGCACGCGGCTGGGCCGCGAGACGGGTGCGGAGGTCCGCATCCGCACGCTCCTCGGCGCGCAGTTCCTGGCGCTCACGCCCTCGGGCTCGGGCCGTCTCGAGAAGGGCACCACGATCCCGGTGTCCCGCACGGTGCCGCCGTACGACGTGGTGCAGGCCTTCTCCGACCTCAGCACCACCACCGACGCGCTCGACGTCGGCCAGATCTCCGACGCGCTCGAGACGCTGTCCGACGTCGCTGCCCAGACCCCCGAGGAGTTCCGCGGCGCGATCCAGGGGGTCTCGGACCTCTCGCGCAACCTCGCGGCCCGCGACGACCAGATCAACACCCTGCTGGTGAACCTCAAGAAGGTCACAGGGGTCATCAACTCGCGCGACGACGAGCTCGTCCAGCTGGTGAAGGACTCCTCGGTGCTCTTCGACGCCGTCACCGAGCGCCGCGAGGCCATCCACCGCCTGCTCGTCTCGACGCAACAGATCTCCGAGCAGCTCAGCGCCCTCGTGGACGACACGGAGGCCGACCTCAAGCCCGCCCTCAGGCAGCTGCGCGCCGTCACGACCATGCTGGCGCGCAACGAGCAGAGCCTCGACCGCGCCCTCACCGTGATGCCCGGCTTCCTGCGGGTCTTCGCCAACGCCCTGGGCAACGGTCCGTGGTTCGAGACCTACGTCAAGATCGGAGGTGCCGGATGACCAGGCTCGCCGGCGCCGCCCGCATCCTCACCGTGCTCGTCGCCCTCGTCCTCGTCGTGGGACTGGTGATCGTCTTCGGCCAGCGCGACGCGAAGAACACGATCACGGTCGACTTCGCCCAGACCAACTCGCTGTACGAGGGTTCGGACGTCCGCATCCTCGGCGTGGCCGTCGGCACCGTCGACCGGCTCGTCCCGCGCGGCGAGACCGTGCGCGCGACGATCTCCTACGACGCCGACGTCAAGCTGCCGGCCGACGTCAAGGCCGTCGTGGTCTCGCCGTCGATCGTGGGGGACCGGTTCGTGCAGCTGGCACCGGCCTACGACGGTGGCCAGGTGCTGGCGGACGGCGCCCGGCTGGGCGTCGACCGCACCGCCGTGCCGGTGGAGCTCGACCAGATCTACAAGTCGCTCGACGACCTGTCGGTGGCCCTGGGTCCCGAGGGCGCCAACAAGGACGGTGCCGTGAGCAACCTGGTGAAGGACACCGCGGCACAGCTCGACGGTCAGGGCACCCAGCTCAACGAGACGCTGCGCAACTTCGGCAAGCTCAGCCAGACGCTCTCCGACAACAAGGACGAGCTGTTCGGCAGCATGCGCGAGGTCGACCAGTTCGTGCAGCTGCTCCAGACCAACGACCAGGCGGTCCGCGACTTCTTCGACAGCACGGCGGAGGTCTCCACCGTGCTCGAGGGTGAGCGCGAGGACCTGCAGGCCACGGTGAAGGCGCTGGCCAAGGCCCTCGTCGAGGTGCGCGGGCTCGTCAAGGACAACCGCTCGGAGCTGCGCGGCAACGTCAAGCAGCTCGCGACGATCGCCGAGGTGCTGGGTGACCACCAGAAGGACCTCGAGGAGTTCACCGTGAGCGGCCCCACGGCGCTGTCGAACGTCGCGCTGTCCTACAACGGTGACTCCGGCACGCTCGACAACCACGCCGACGTGCTCGGTCTCGTGCTCGGGGCCGCCGAGAACCCCGGCGACCTCCTGTGCAACCTCAGCGAGCAGCTCCCGGTCGACCTCAACGGACCCTGCGAGGACGTGCTCGGCCCGATCCTCGACGGGATCGTCTCGCCGATCATCGGCGGGCTCCCGCTCCCGCGTGCCGCCGTGGCGAACGCGGCGGCGGCCGAGCCCACGTCGCCGGACCGCACGGACACGTCCCTCTCCCAGATGCTGGCGGTGGACCGATGAGCACCCGGACCATGAACGCCTCCACGCGACGACGCCCCTGGCGGACCGTGGCCGTCGGCGCGGCGAGCACCCTGCTGCTCTCGGGCTGCTCGTTCTCGCCCTACGAGCTCCCGCTGCCCGGCGGCGCGGACCTCGGGTCCGACCCGTACACCGTCACGGTGCAGTTCCGCGACGTCCTCGACCTGGTGCCCCAGAGTGCCGTCCGGGTCGACGACATCGCGGTCGGCAAGGTCACCAAGATCCGGCTCGACGGCTGGACGGCCACCGCCACGCTCAAGATCAACCGCGACGTGGAGCTGCCCGACAACGCCGAGGCGCAGATCCGCCAGACGAGCCTGCTGGGCGAGAAGTTCGTGTCGCTCGCCCCGCCGACCACCGGCGGTGTGGGCCAGCTCGGCAACGGCGACCGCATCCCGCTCGAGCGCTCGGGGCGCAACCCCGACATCGAGGAGGTGCTGGGCGCTGCGTCCCTGCTGCTCAACGGCGGCGGGCTCGAGAAGACCAACACCATCGTCAAGGAGCTCAACAAGACGCTCGACGGCAACGAGCCGGAGATCAAGCAGCTCCTGCAGAGCACCACGACGTTCGTCGGCCAGCTCGACGACAACAAGGCCGACATCCTCACCGCGCTCGAGAAGGTCGACAACCTCGCCCGGGCCACGCAGGACCAGGAGGGCGCCATCACCGCCGCACTCGACGACCTGCCCGAGGCCCTGCGGGTGCTGAACGCCCAGCGCGACGACCTCGTCGGCCTGCTCACCTCGCTCGACCGGCTCAGCGGCACCGCGACCGGGGTCATCCGCCGGTCGAAGGACGACACGCTGGCGGTGCTGCGCGACCTCGAGCCGACGCTGCGCGAGCTGGCGAACGCCGGCGACGACCTCGCGACCGCGAGCCAGCTGATCTTCAGCTTCCCGTTCACCGACGCGATCGTCGGCGGCAGCCCCGCCCGTGCGAGCAACCCCTGCACGGCCTACAACCCCGACGACGCCTCCACGCAGAACGACGCGACCGTCCGTCAGGACGTGGCCGACGGCGCCTGCTACGGCGACTTCATGAACCTCGACATCAACCTGTCGCTGAACACCAACCAGCTCACGAGCCTGGTCCAGGGCCTGCTGTCGCTCGGCAACACGCTCGTCCCGGCCGGGGCCACCGCCGAGGCGCCCGCGGAGGGCGAGACGGCGGCGACGGACCCGGCGGGCCAGCTCGTCGACCTGGTCGAGGGCCTCACGTCACTGCCCACCGACGGGGGCCTCGGGTCGCTCACCGGCTCCACGCCGAGGCCCAGCGCCTCGCCGTCCGCAGGGTCGAGCAGCTCGGGCCAGGGCGGTTCGAGCCAGGGCGGATCGGGTGGGAGCGGCATCTGCGCGCTCCTCGGCAACTGCCGGGTCACCACCACGAGCCAGCTGATGGCCGAGCAGACCGAGGACGTCGGCCGGCTCGTTCTCGGACCGGTGGTGTCGCGATGATCACCAGGCTCACCAAGATCCAGCTCGTCATCTTCGCCATCATCGTGGCGGTCGGTGCGACCTTCGTCGGCGGCAAGTACGCCCAGCTCGACCGGCTCTTCATCGACCGGACCTTCCCGGTCACGGCCGACTTCGCCGACTCCGGCGGCATCTTCGCCGGCGCCGAGGTGACCTACCGCGGCATCGCGGTCGGCAAGGTCAAGCAGCTGAAGTTCACCGACGACGGCGTGGACGTGATCCTCGACATCGAGAAGAGCGCCCCCAAGATCTCCGACGACGTGGTCGCCACCGTGGCCAACAAGTCGGCCATCGGCGAGCAGTACGTCGACCTGTCGCCGCGCTCCAACCAGGCTCCGTACCTCAAGGCCGGCGCCGTCATCCCGCGGTCGGACACGAACATCCCGATCTCCACCACGACGCTGCTGCTCAACCTGAACTCGCTGGTCTCCAGCATCGACACCGGCAGCCTCAAGACCGTGGTCGACGAGCTCGGCGCCGCCTTCGAGGGGACCGCGCCCGACCTGGAGCGCATCCTCGACACGTCGTCGGAGTTCATCGAGGCCGCCCAGGAGAACCTCGGCGTGACCCAGAGCCTCATCCGCAACTCCTCGGGAGTCCTGCAGACCCAGATCGACAAGCAGCCGCAGCTCGCGACGTTCGCCGAGAACCTCGCGCTGCTCTCGGACACGCTGGTCGACGCGGACCCGGACCTGCGACGTCTGGTCGACGAGGGCGCGCCGAGCGCGGCGCTGGTCAACGACGTCGTGGAGGAGAACGCAGCCGAGCTGCAGACGATCTTCGCCGACCTGCGCTCGGCCACCGAGCCGCTCGCGCGCAACGCCAAGTCGCTGCGGGTGCTGGCGATCCTCTACCCGTACCTGCTCGAGGGCTCGTTCAGCGTGGTCGCCCCGGCCAAGCAGGCCGAGGGCGAGTTCGACGCCACGTTCGGCCTGGTCATCACCAACCCGGCCGACCCGGCCGCGATCAAGCCGTGCGACGAGGACGACAACGGACAGCGCCCGCGCCGTGAGCCGCAGGAGCTCTACGACATGCAGTTCGACCTTGAGGCCGGCTGTATCGTCAAGGACAAGGTCCCGCGCGGGCCCGACAAGACCGTCATCAACCGTGACCGGGCCGCCGTGGGAACCGGGGCGGACGCCGCCGGAAAGGACTCGTGGAAGTGGCTCCTGCTCGGACCGGCGACCAGCTGACCGCGCACCGCACCTCCCGCACCCTCGTCGTGCTCGCCGTCCTCGGCGTGCTCGTGGGGGTCGCGGGCCTGGTGGTGCCGCGTGTGCTCGGCGACGGTGGCGAGGACTCGGACCGCGCCGCCGTGGCGGCGCGGGTCAACGACTTCGCCACGGTGTACAACACCTACGACGTCGCCGACCTGCCGGGCTACCAGGAGCGCATGAAGCCGCTGCTGACCCCGGGCTACTTCACCGAGTTCGAGCGGATCACCAGTGCCGTCTTCGGGGCCCTCGAGTCCAAGGACCAGAAGAGCGGCGACGCCAACGTGCTCGGGGTCGCCGTCGACAGCATCGACGACGACTCGGCCGTGGCCATCGTCGCCGTCGACGCCTCGATCACGACGTCGGCGGACGAGGCAGCCGTGCAGCGTCGCTTCCGCTGGAAGGTCACGCTCACGCGCAGCGGCGACGACTGGCTCGTGAGCCAGTTCGAGACCGTCGTGCCGCTCGACGCGACCACGGGCGAGCCCGGCACCGACGAGGGCGCCACCCCGGCGCCGAGCGCCACCCCGAGCGCCGGCGCGGAGCCCCAGGAGACGCCGGAGGCCGACCAGTGAGCACCCACGACGGATCCTCCAGGCGCCGCCGCATCGCCGGCGAGAGCAAGCCGAGCGACGCGCCCCGCCCCGGACCGGCCAAGAAGGTCGTCAAGAAGCCTGTCGCGCGCCCCGGCACGCCCCCGACGTCGACGCCCGGCTCGACCCCGCGCGAGGAGCCGGCCACGCCCGTCGAGGAGTCGACCACTGGTCCTGCTGCCCCCGAGGCGACCCCGACCGAGGACCGCGACACCGGCGCCGCCGACGCCGAGCAGGTCGGGACCGGCGCGGACCAGGACCACGACGAGGACCGTGTCGCCGCGCCGCGCGTGGCTCCGCGGGTCGCGCGTCGTCAGGACCGTGCCGCCGCAGCCGCGGCCACCGACGGGGAGCCCACGTCGGAGACCGCGTCGGCCGTGCCGGCGGAGCCGAGCGGTCCGCGTGGCCGTCTCCCGCTCGGTCGGGTCCTGCTGCTCGCCATGGTGGTGGGCGCGCTCGTGTTCGGCGCGTTCTTCGGGTACCGCGGCGTCGCCGAGTGGCGCCAGACGCACGGCGTGGACGGCGCGCACGAGCAGGCGGCCGAGACCGCGGCGTCCGCGGCGGAGACGATCTTCACCTATCGCTACGACCAGCTCGACCAGTACCTCGAGGACTCCAAGGACGTCATGACGCCCTCGTTCGCGAAGGACTTCGAGACCATCTCGCCGGCCCTCAACGACCTGGCCCCGCAGCGCAAGATCCAGGTCGAGGCCACGACCCGTGACTCCGCCGCGCTGCCGTGCGGGGACGACTGCACCCGGAGCGAGGCGAAGGTCCTGCTCTTCGTCGACCAGGCCCGGCTCGCCGACGGGTCGCAGGTGCCGACGGTCTTCGGCAACCGTGTCGAGCTCACCATGGTCGAGCGCGACGGCCGCTGGCTCGTCGACGACATCCAGGCGCTCTGAACCGACGCCCGCCATCGGGCGACGGCGCTTCGCCCGGTGCCGACCGGGCACCTGGCGTCGTCGAGAATCCCTGGCATTGCAGTCCCAACACGCTGCTCCGCGTACGAGCGGCCGAATACTCTGAACCATACCGGCCGTCTTGTCAAGGACCAGGCTTGCGTGCGTGTGGGCCCGGGGGCTAGACTGATTCTTCGCGCCCACCTCGTCGCCCTCGTTGCCCCTTGACTGGGGGCGTCAGTCATGCGCGCAGTCCATCACGTGACACCCCTTTGCGAGCCTTTGGAAGGACCCCTCTTGGCCGCCTCGCGCACCGCCGCCGCACCTGTCCAGAACACCGGGGACAAGAACGCCCCCCGCCGCATCTCCTTCGCCAAGATCTCCGAACCGCTCGAGGTTCCCGAGCTCCTGGCCCTGCAGACCGACAGCTTCGACTGGCTGATCGGCAGCGAGAAGTGGAAGGCCGAGGTCGAGGCATCCCTCGCTGCCGGCCGCACCGACATCTCCACGAAGTCCGGTCTGGAGGAGATCTTCGAGGAGATCTCGCCCATCGAGGACTTCTCCGAGACGATGAGCCTGTCGTTCCGCGACCACCGGTTCGAGCCGCCGAAGTACTCGGTGGAGGATTGCAAGGACCGCGACGTCACCTACGCCGCCCCGCTGTTCGTGACCGCCGAGTTCATGAACAACGAGACCGGCGAGATCAAGAGCCAGACCGTCTTCATGGGTGAGTTCCCGCTCATGACCGGCAAGGGCACCTTCGTCATCAACGGCACCGAGCGTGTCGTCGTCAGCCAGCTCGTCCGCTCGCCGGGTGTCTACTTCGAGCGCACGCCCGACAAGACGTCCGACAAGGACATCTACACCGCGAAGGTCATCCCGTCGCGTGGCGCCTGGCTGGAGTTCGAGGTCGACAAGCGCGACCTCGTCGGCGTCCGTCTGGACCGCAAGCGCAAGCAGAGCGTCACCGTGCTGCTCAAGGCCCTCGGCTTCACCGAGGCGCAGATCCTCGAGGAGTTCGGCCAGTACGAGTCGATCCGCCTCACGCTGGAGAAGGACAACGTCCAGACCCAGGACGAGGCGCTGCTCGACATCTACCGCAAGCTGCGTCCGGGCGAGCCGCCGTCGCGCGAGGCCGCCCAGAACCTGCTCGACAACTACTACTTCAACACGAAGCGGTACGACCTCGCGAAGGTCGGTCGTCACAAGGTCAACAAGAAGCTGGGCGCGGACGAGGCCTTCGACCAGCAGACGCTGACCATCGACGACGTCGTCGCGACCATCAAGTACGTGGTGGCGCTGCACGCCGGCGAGACCGAGCTCGAGACGCCCGTGGGCTCCACGATCGTCGAGGCCGACGACATCGACCACTTCGGCAACCGTCGCATCCGCACGGTCGGCGAGCTGATCCAGAACCAGCTCCGCACGGGCCTGGCCCGCATGGAGCGCGTCGTGCGTGAGCGCATGACCACCCAGGACGTCGAGGCCATCACGCCGCAGACGCTCATCAACATCCGTCCGGTCGTGGCGGCGCTGAAGGAGTTCTTCGGCACGAGCCAGCTGTCGCAGTTCATGGACCAGAACAACCCGCTGGCGGGCCTGACGCACAAGCGTCGTCTGAACGCCCTCGGCCCGGGTGGTCTGTCCCGTGAGCGCGCCGGCTACGAGGTCCGCGACGTCCACCCGTCGCACTACGGCCGCATGTGCCCGATCGAGACGCCGGAAGGCCCGAACATCGGCCTCATCGGCTCGCTCGCCTCCTACGGTCGGATCAACGCGTTCGGCTTCATCGAGTCGCCGTACCGCAAGGTCGTCGACGGCACGGTCACCGAGCAGATCGACTACCTGACCGCCACGGACGAGGACCGCTACATCATCGCCCAGGCGAACTCGCCGCTCACCGACGACAGCACGTTCGTCGACGACGCCGTGCTGGTGCGCCAGCGCGGTGGCGAGGCCGAGCTCCGTCCGGCCGCCGACGTCGACTACATGGACGTCTCGCCGCGCCAGATGGTGTCGGTCGCGACCGCGCTGATCCCGTTCCTCGAGCACGACGACGCCAACCGTGCGCTCATGGGCGCCAACATGCAGCGTCAGGCCGTGCCGCTGGTGCGCAACGACGCCCCGCTCGTCGGTACCGGCATGGAGTTCCGTGCCGCCGTCGACGCCGGCGACGTCACGATCGCCAAGAAGGCAGGTGTGGTCAAGGAGGTCTCGGCCGACATGGTCGAGATCATGGAGGACGAGGGCACGTACACCACGTACCGCCTGGCCAAGTTCCGCCGCTCCAACCACGGCACCTGCACGAACCAGCGCCCCCTCGTCGCCGAGGGCCAGCGCGTCGAGGTCGGCACCCCGCTGGCCGACGGTCCGTGCACCGACGAGGGCGAGATGGCCCTGGGCACCAACCTGCTCGTGGCCTTCATGCCCTGGCAGGGCCACAACTACGAGGACGCGATCATCCTCAGCCAGCGCGTCGTGCAGGACGACCTGCTCACCTCGATCCACATCGAGGAGCACGAGGTCGACGCGCGCGACACCAAGCTGGGCCCGGAGGAGATCACCCGCGACATCCCGAACGTCAGCGAGGAGATGCTGGCCGACCTCGACGAGCGCGGCATCATCCGCATCGGCGCCGAGGTCGGCAACGGCGACATCCTCGTCGGCAAGGTCACGCCCAAGGGCGAGACCGAGCTGACGCCGGAGGAGCGCCTGCTGCGCGCCATCTTCGGCGAGAAGGCGCGCGAGGTCCGCGACACGTCGCTCAAGGTCCCCCACGGCGAGTCCGGCACCGTCATCGGCGTCCGCGTGTTCGACGCGGCCGACGGCGACGAGCTGAGCCCCGGCGTGAACCAGCTGGTGCGCGTGTACGTGGCGCAGAAGCGCAAGATCTCCGACGGCGACAAGCTGGCCGGACGTCACGGCAACAAGGGCGTCATCTCCAAGATCCTGCCCATCGAGGACATGCCGTTCCTCGAGGACGGGACGCCGGTCGACATCGTGCTGAACCCGCTGGGCGTGCCCGGCCGCATGAACGTCGGCCAGGTGCTGGAGATCCACCTCGGGTGGGTCGCCAAGGCCGGCTGGGACATCAAGGACATGAAGGACGAGTGGGCCGACCGGCTGCGCGCCATCGGCGCCGACCGGGCACCCTCGAACTCCAACATCGCGACGCCCGTCTTCGACGGTGCCCGCGAGGACGAGATCCAGGGCCTGCTCGCCTCGACCCTGCCCAACCGCGACGGCGAGCGCATGGTCGGCCCCGACGGCAAGGCGGTGCTCTTCGACGGTCGTACCGGCGAGAAGTTCCCCGACCCGATCAGCGTCGGCTACATGTACATCCTGAAGCTGCACCACCTGGTCGACGACAAGATCCACGCCCGCTCGACCGGTCCGTACTCGATGATCACCCAGCAGCCGCTCGGCGGCAAGGCCCAGTTCGGTGGCCAGCGCTTCGGTGAGATGGAGGTCTGGGCCCTCGAGGCCTACGGTGCCGCATACGCGCTGCAGGAGCTCCTGACGATCAAGTCCGACGACATCGTGGGCCGCGTGAAGGTCTACGAGGCCATCGTCAAGGGCGAGAACGTGCCCGAGCCCGGCATCCCGGAGTCCTTCAAGGTGCTCGTCAAGGAGATGCAGTCGCTGTGCCTGAACGTCGAGGTCCTCTCGGCCGACGGCTCGAGGGTCGAGATGCGCGACGCGGAGGAAGACCTCTTCCGCGCCGCCGAGGAGCTCGGCATCGACCTGTCGCGTCGCGAGCCCTCCAGCGTCGAAGAAGTGTGAGCCCCTGGGGCGCCGCCTCGGCGGCGCCCCACCCTCACTCCCCGCTCTACACAGAACTTTCGAAACGTAAGGGAAAGAAGACAACGTGCTCGACGTGAACTTCTTCGATCAGCTCAAGATCGGCCTCGCCACCGCGGACGACATCCGTCAGTGGTCGTTCGGCGAGGTCAAGAAGCCTGAGACGATCAACTACCGCACGCTCAAGCCTGAGCGTGACGGCCTCTTCTGCGAGAAGATCTTCGGTCCCACCCGGGACTGGGAGTGCTACTGCGGCAAGTACAAGCGCGTGCGCTTCAAGGGCATCATCTGCGAGCGCTGCGGCGTCGAGGTGACCCGTTCGAAGGTCCGTCGCGAGCGCATGGGCCACATCGAGCTCGCCGCTCCCGTCACCCACATCTGGTACTTCAAGGGTGTCCCCAGCCGTCTGGGCTACCTGCTCGACCTCGCCCCGAAGGACCTCGAGAAGGTCATCTACTTCGCGGCCTACATGATCACCCGCGTCGACGAGGACGCGCGTCACCGCGACCTGTCGTCCCTGGAGTCGAAGATCGGCCTCGAGGTCGAGCAGCTCGAGACCCGTCGCGACAACGAGGTCAACGAGCGTCTGCAGAAGCTCGAGGAGGACCTCAAGGCCCTCGAGGCCGAGGGTGCCAAGGCCGACGCCAAGCGCAAGGTCAAGGACGCCGCCGAGCGTGAGGCCAAGCAGCGTCGTGACCGCATCCAGCGCGAGATCGACCGCCTGAACGAGGTCTGGGACCGCTTCAAGAACCTCAAGGTCCAGGACCTCGAGGGCGACGAGATGCTCTACCGCGAGATGACGTACCGCTTCGGTGCGTACTTCGAGGGGTACATGGGCGCCGCCGCCATCCAGAAGCGCCTGCAGTCGTTCGACCTCGACGCCGAGGCCGAGTCGCTGCGTGAGATCATCGCCACCGGCAAGGGCCAGAAGAAGACCCGTGCGCTCAAGCGCCTCAAGGTCGTCTCCGCCTTCCTCGGCAGCAGCAACCACCCCGAGGGCATGGTCCTCGACGCCGTCCCGGTGATCCCGCCGGAGCTGCGTCCGATGGTCCAGCTCGACGGTGGCCGCTTCGCGACGAGCGACCTCAACGACCTGTACCGCCGCGTCATCAACCGCAACAACCGCCTCAAGCGACTGCTCGACCTCGGCGCGCCCGAGATCATCGTCAACAACGAGAAGCGGATGCTGCAGGAGGCCGTCGACTCGCTGTTCGACAACGGCCGTCGTGGCCGTCCCGTCACGGGACCGGGCAACCGTCCGCTCAAGTCCATCTCGGACATGCTCAAGGGCAAGCAGGGTCGGTTCCGTCAGAACCTGCTCGGCAAGCGCGTCGACTACTCCGGCCGTTCGGTCATCGTGGTCGGCCCGCAGCTCAAGCTGCACCAGTGCGGTCTGCCCAAGCAGATGGCGATCGAGCTGTTCAAGCCGTTCGTCATGAAGCGTCTGGTCGACCTCAACCACGCGCAGAACATCAAGAGCGCCAAGCGCATGGTCGAGCGCGGAGTCCGGGCCGAGGTCTGGGACGTGCTCGAGGAGGTCATCACCGAGCACCCCGTGCTGCTCAACCGTGCACCCACCCTGCACCGTCTGGGCATCCAGGCGTTCGAGCCGCAGCTCATCGAGGGCAAGGCCATCCAGATCCACCCGCTCGTCTGCTCGGCCTTCAACGCCGACTTCGACGGTGACCAGATGGCCGTGCACCTGCCGCTGAGCGCCGAGGCGCAGGCCGAGGCCCGCATCCTCATGCTGAGCACGAACAACATCCTGAAGCCGTCCGACGGCCGTCCGGTCACCATGCCGACCCAGGACATGATCATCGGCCTGTACTTCCTCACGCTCGAGCGTGAGGGGCACGTGGGCGAGGGTCGTGCGTTCAGCTCGGTCTCCGAGGCGGTCATGGCGTTCGACCGCCACGAGATCACCCTGCAGAGCAAGGTGCGCATCCGCATCCCGGGCGTCGACGGAACGGTCGAGTCGCGCGAGACCACGCTGGGTCGCGCCATCTTCAACCAGGCGCTGCCGGACGACTACGCGTACGTGAACTACCAGGTCGGCAAGAAGGAGCTCGGGGTCATCGTCAACGACCTCGCCGAGCGCTACAGCAAGATCGACGTGGGCGTCGCGCTCGACAACCTCAAGGAGACCGGTTTCCACTGGGCCACGCGCTCGGGCGTCACCATCTCCATCGAGGACGTCGTCACGCCGGAGAACAAGCAGGAGATCCTCACCAAGTACGAGGGTCAGGCTGCCAAGGTCCAGCAGCAGTTCGACCGCGGTCTCATCACCGAGGACGAGCGGCGTCAGGAGCTCATCGAGATCTGGACCCAGGCCACGGCCGAGGTCTCCAGCGAGATGGAGAAGAAGTTCACGGCCGACGCCGACAACCCGATCTGGATGATGGTCCACTCCGGCGCGCGAGGCAACATGATGCAGGTGCGTCAGATCGCCGCCATGCGTGGCCTCGTGGCCAACCCGAAGGGCGAGATCATCCCGCGCCCGATCAAGGCGAACTTCCGTGAGGGCCTGAGCGTCGTCGAGTACTTCATCGCGACGCACGGTGCCCGCAAGGGCCTGGCCGACACCGCCCTGCGCACGGCCGACTCCGGCTACCTGACGCGTCGACTCGTCGACGTCAGCCAGGACGTGATCATCCGCGAGGAGGACTGCGGCACCGAGCGTGGTCTTCCCAAGGTGATCGCGACCCGCCTGGACGACGGCACGTTCGTGCCGGCCGAGAACGTCGAGACCTCGGCGTACTCGCGCAGCGCGGCCACCCAGATCACGCACCCGGAGACGGGTGAGGTGCTCGTGGAGGCCGGCGGCGACCTCGGCGACGTCGAGATCAGCCAGCTCGTCGTGGCCGGTGTGGAGTCCATCCGGGTCCGCACGGTGCTCACGTGCGAGGCGGCGGCCGGTACCTGTGCCAAGTGCTACGGCCGTTCGCTGGCCACCGGCAAGCTCGTCGACATCGGCGAGGCGGTCGGCACCATCGCCGCCCAGTCGATCGGTGAGCCCGGCACGCAGCTGACCATGCGTACCTTCCACACCGGTGGTGTGGCCGGTGACGACATCACGCACGGTCTGCCGCGCGTGGTCGAGCTGTTCGAGGCACGCCAGCCCAAGGGTCGCGCTCCCATCACGGAGTCGGCCGGACGGGTGCGCATCGACGACACCGACAAGACCCGCAAGCTCGTCGTCGTCCCCGACGACGGGTCCGAGGAGCAGGAGTACCCGGTCAGCAAGCGTTCGCGCCTGCTCATCGAGGACGGCTCCCACGTCGAGGTCGGCGACCAGCTCACGCACGGCACGCCGGACCCGCAGGAGGTCCTGCGCATCCTCGGTGTCCGTCGGGCGCAGGAGCACCTCGTGGACGAGGTCCAGGAGGTCTACCGCAGCCAGGGCGTGGCGATCCACGACAAGCACATCGAGATCATCGTGCGGCAGATGCTGCGTCGGGTGACGGTCATCGAGCAGGGTGACTCCAACCTGATCCCCGGTGACCTGGCCGATCGCGCGACGTTCGAGTCCGAGAACCGTCGGGTCGTCGCCGAGGGCGGCACCCCGGCCTCGGGCCGTCCGGTGCTGATGGGCATCACGAAGGCCTCGCTGGCCGTCGAGTCGTGGCTGTCGGCCGCCTCCTTCCAGGAGACGACCCGCGTCCTCACCGACGCGGCGATCCACGGCAAGTCGGACTCGCTGCGTGGCCTGAAGGAGAACATCATCATCGGCAAGCTCATCCCGGCAGGCACCGGTCTCGACCGGTACCGCAACATCCGGGTCGAGCCCACCGAGGAGGCACGCCAGGCGGCGTACGCCGTCACGGGCTACGAGTCCTACGACTACGGCTTCGGCTCCGCCGACGGCCAGCCCGTCCAGCTCGACGACTACGACTTCACGTCGTACGAGTCCTGAGCGACTGACACCCCGACGGCCCCGGACCTCACGGTCCGGGGCCGTCGGCGTTCGGGCGGACGACGTGGCGGTGCGCTGTCGCCGTTCGTCCCGACCCGCCGGTGCGCTCTCGCAGGGGGCCGCGACCTTGCCTGTGCGCTGCCTCGGCCAGCGCTCGGCGCGGTCTTCGAAAGGGCCTCGACCGGGCGGCTGGGCAGGACCTTCGTCGGGTTCTCGGGCTGTCGTCGGGCCTCGGGGACGCAGGATGCTGCGTTCGTGCGCGGGAGATCGAACGGTTCTGCGTTCGTGACGGGATCCGGTCGCGAACGCAGCATCGTTCGGTCCTTCGCGCGCAACTGCAGAATCCTGCGTCACCCCACGCCCGGACCGGATCCGCGCAGGCAGCGCACACGTAGGTCGAGACCCGCCGCCGGCAGCGCGCCGACTCAGCCCGCCGTGGCCGCCTTCTTCTCGGCCGCCTTCGCGTCCGCCTCGGGACGGAACAACCAGGTCAGGCGCGGCTCGAAGATGGGACGGAAGACGGTGGAGACGAGCTTGGTCATCAGCAGGTTGGCCACCACGACGGCCACCACCATCGTGAGGGCCGCGGCGGGGGCGCCGTACCGGTCGATCCGGTCGAAGACCTCGAACTGGTACCGCAGGACCAGGATGATGTAGCCGTGGAGGAGGTAGCAGTAGAAGGTGCGGCTGCCCATGAGCGTCGTCCACGAGCGGCGACGCGGCACGAGCGAGAGGGCCGCGAACGTGAGCACGAGGCCCACCACCAACAGCTCGGCGCGCTGCGTGATCCCCTCGAGCGGGGTGGCGCCCAGCGGGTCCTCGTCGTAGCGCTGCTTCCAGAGCAGCCAGTCGAGCGTCCAGTCGGCCGAGTACAGGTAGCAGACCACGAAGCTGCCGGCGAGCAGCAGCGCCGACGCGATGCGGATGCGGGTGTCGGCCAGCCGCTCGAAGCGCTCGCGACTCATGTGCAGCCCGATCACGTAGAAGGGCAGGAACCCGAGGATCTTCGGCAGCGCGAGCACGTTCGGCACCTCGATGAGGCCCACGAGCAGGGAGATCGCGATCGAGGTGGTGATCGGGTACTTCAGCGCCCGCCAGATCGGGGTCGTGAGCCGCCACACGAACAGCGCCGCCATGAACCAGGCCAGCCACTGGGGCGAGAGGAACATGTAGGGGTCCGGCTCGTCGGTGTAGTGACGCGTGATCATCTGCATCGAGATCTCGACGATCAGGTACGGGACGACGAGGGTGCTGACGATCCGCCGCACCTGACGGGCGTCGCCCATGTACCGGCGCGCGGTGTATCCGGAGATCAGGATGAAGAACGGCATGTGGAACGCGTAGATCCACACGTAGACGCCGCGGGCGGAGTCCATCGCCACGAACTGCGTCAGGGAGTGCCCGATCACGACGAGCAGCATCACCCAGTACCGTGCGTTGTCGAGGTAGGCGACACGCTCCTTGGGAGCGGCGGTCGTCATGGGCAACGGGTCGAGAGCGCTCATCGTGGATGAACTCTAGTGGAGCGGGCAAGGGGGAGCCGATGACGAGCAGCCAGGACGCCCGTCGCACGCAGCGACTGGGTGCCTACGCGGTCGTGGTCGTCGACGACGAGCACGGCGTGCCGCACCTGCTGCTGACCCGGGTCTCGCCGTCCGGCTACCCCGCGGGGTGGTGGGCGCTGCCCGGCGGCGGCGTCGAGCACGGCGAGTCGCCGCACGACGCCGTGCTGCGCGAGCTGCACGAGGAGACGGGTCTCGCCGCGACCACCAGCCGCCTGGTCGACGTCCACGACGTGCACACCGTGGCGCCGGGGCGCGACGACCGGTTCGAGGACTACCACGGCGTCCACCTGCTGTACGCCGTCACCGTCGAGGGGGCAGGGCCCGGTCGACCGCTGCCCGAGCCTCGGGTCGTCGAGGTCGACGGCACCGCCGATGTCGCGGCCTGGCTCCCGCTCGACCACGTCGACGACGGAGAACGCCGGCTGCTGCCCGCCGTCCAGCACGCGCTCGATCACCTCGAGCAGTATCGGTAGCGGGCAGTACCGGTAGCGAGCCGGGACGATCAGGGCTTGGCGGGCGCGGGCGTGTAGAAGAGCATCGCGTAGCTCCCGCGGGCCGACAGCACGAAGGTCGCGCGGGCGCGGCTCCCGTCCTCGCCGCGCGCCGAGTACGTCGTGCTGATCTCGTTGAGGTCCTCCACCACGTCCTTCGTGGGGGTTCCGACGCTGGCGGCGAAGTCCTCGGCGATCGCGTCGGCCTCGCGCACCCGGTCGGCCACGACGGCCGCGAAGCGCGGTCGGTCGCCGCTCAGCAGGAGGGTCCCGGTGGACGGGACGGTCCAGCGTCCGTCGAGCAGGGGTTCGCTGCCCTCGGCCTCGACGTCCATGCTCGGCCAGATGAGCCCGGACCGGTCCTCGCCCTCGACGTCGCGGGGAACCTCGGCCGAGGAGGCGCGGGGCTCCAGCTGACCGCTGCGGGGATCACCCAGGTACTCGGCGCGCACGGTCATGACGGGACGGCGGTCGCTGGCCGGGTAGGCGGTACGGGTGGCCACGTCGCCGGGGTCGGCAGTGATGGTGATGCGGATGTCGCGGTCGTCGGCGGTGGCGCCGCGCGCGGAGACCGTGCAGCCGGTGATCCGCTTGCCCTCGGCCCTGCAGTACTGCGAGAGGTCGTCCTCGACGAGGTTGGCATCGGGGATGACGGCGTTGACCTGGGCGATCAGCCGCCGCAGTACGAGCGTCGGGTCCCCGTCGACGCGCAGCAGCGAGATCGTGACGTCGGGGCGAGGTGCGTCGTCGATCAGGGCGAAGGTGTCGTCGCTGGGGCGCGTCGCGGGCGTCTCGCTCTCGCTCGGCGTGGGCTCGGGCGTCTCGGCGGCGTCCTCGTCGCCCTCGGCCTCGGCCGCCTCCCTCTGGGCCTCGGCCGCGTCGAGCTGCGGCTGGTAGGCCTCGATGAGTGCGGGGCTGCGGTAGCGCACGAGCGGGCCGAGCTGCGCGGCGCCGGAGGGCACCTCCAGCCCGTAGGAGATCGGGCTCTGCGGCCCGGACTCGTGCTCGGTGACGTCGACGCCGGCGGAGGCCTGGGCGCTCGGGTCGGCACTCGGGTCGACGTCGGACTGGGACCGGGTCTCGCACGCGCCGAGGGTGAGCACGCCGACGAGGGCGAGCAGGGTCGCGGTCCGTCTCATGGGTCTCCTCGGGGCTGGGTCGAGCCCGGTGCGGGGGCGTGCCTCGACCGGTCCGGAGCGCGAACCGGTCCGTTCCATCCTGCCGCAGGCGCACAACGGTGCGCCTCCCAGGTCGACGCAGGCGCGGTAGGTTGGCGCGTCAGGTCCGGACACGGGGCGAGGAGGCGACGCGATGACCGCGCGCACGACGACCGCGGAGCGGGTGTTCGCCCGCCTGCGGGAGGAGATCCTGACCGGTCGGATGGCTCCGGGGTCCCAGCACTCGATCTACCGGCTCGCCGACGAGCTCGAGGTCTCCCGCACCCCCGTGCGCGAGGCGGTGCTCCGCCTGGCCGACGCCGGGCTCGTCACGGTCGAGCGCAACCGGGGGCTCCGGGTACGGGGCGTCACGGTGCAGGACGTGCTGGAGGTCTTCGACCTGCGCCTGCTGCTGGAGGTCCCGGCCGCGGCGTTCGCCGCACGGCACGCCGACGCCGACCAGTGCGCCGCTCTGGAGGGTCACCTGGCGGCGATGGAGCAGGCGGCCCGGGACGGGGACGAGCAGGCGTTCGACGGCCACGACCGGGCCCTGCACGCCGCCCTGCACGCGGTGAGCGGCAACAGCAGGCTGGGGGAGGAGGTGCTGGCGCTGCGCGCCTCCATCCAGGCGCGAGGAGCGGTGACCCTGCACCGGTCGCGTGGTGCGCAGGAGATCCTCGAGGAGCACACGCCCATCGTCGAGGCGGTCGTCGCCGGCGACGTCCGGAGCGCGGCGGTGCTCATGCGCGACCACCTCGTGCACACCGCCGAGCTGCTCGCGCGCCAGCTGGACCCGGAGGTCGACGTCGCGGCCTGGAGGACGCGGACGGCCTCGTTCGTCGTCAGTAGCATGCTACTGTCGGACGACATCTCCCGATCATCGGATCCCGGCCGGCAGGAGCGGACATGAGCCACGGTGCGAGCGGGTTCGCCCCCGACCATCCCGAGACCGTCTTCACCTACGGTGCTCCCGGCCTCAAGCTGGGCGTCGGCGCCCGCCACGAGCTCGGCCACGACCTCGCCGTGCTGGGCGCGCGCCGGGTGCTGCTGGTGACCGACCCCGGCGTGGCCGCCACCGGGGCGCCCGCCGAGATCGCCGAGCGCGTCGGTCGCGACGGGATCGACGTCGTGACCTTCGACCGGAGTCGGGTGGAGCCCACCGACGCGAGCCTGCTCGAGGCCATCTCCTTCGCCCGCGAGAACGGCCCGTTCGACGCTGTGCTCGCGGTCGGTGGCGGCAGCAGCATCGACACCGCCAAGGCCGTCGACCTGATGCTCACCAACGACGGCGAGCTCATGGACTACGTGAACGCCCCCGTCGGCGGCGGTCGCGCCCCGGCCAACCCGCTGCTTCCCCTCGTGGCCGTGCCGACCACGACCGGGACGGGCAGCGAGAGCACGACCATCTGCGTCCTCGACGTGGTGAGCCAGCACGTCAAGACCGGCATCTCCCACCCCCGGCTGCGGCCGACCCTGGCCGTCGTGGACCCCGAGCTGACCCTGACCCAGCCGGCGAACGTGACCGCCGCGTCCGGGCTCGACATCCTGTGCCACGCGCTGGAGAGCTACACGGCTCGGCCCTACGCGTCCTACGAGGCCAAGACCGCCGACCAGCGGGTGCCCTACTGCGGCTCGAACCCGATCTCCGACGTCTGGTCCGAGCGCGCGCTCGCCCTCATGGCCACGTCCTTCCGCCGCGCCGTGACCCACGGCGGCGACCTCGAGGCGCGCACGCAGGTGGCCACGGCCGCCACCTTCGCCGGGCTCGGGTTCGGCAACGCGGGCGTGCACATCCCGCACGCGAACGCCTACCCGATCGCCGGACAGGTCCGCGAGTTCCGTCCCGACCACTACCCGGCCGACGACGGCGCCTCCGGCCACGCCGGCCTCGTGCCGCACGGCATGGCGGTGTCCCTCACCGCACCCGCCGCGTTCCGGTTCACCTTCGACGCCGCCCCCGACCGCCACGTGCGCGCCGCCCGCCTGCTCGACCCCGACGCCGTCATGACCGACGACCCGGCCGACCTGCTGCCGCAGGTGCTCACGGCGGTCATGCGCGACGTCGGCATCCCCGCCGGCCTCGCCGCCGTCGGGTTCGGCGCCGCCGACCTCGACCCGCTCGTCGACGGCGCCATGAAGCAGCAGCGCCTCCTCGCCACGGCCCCGCGCGAGGTCACCGAGGACGACGTCGCGGGGATCCTCGACGCCTCGCTCGAGCTGTGGTGAGCCTCGAGGCACCGCCGACGGCCGGGAGCGCCTCCGCGACCGACGTGGTGGCCGAGCTGCGCCGCCGCGGCGTCGCCAACGTCGACGACTCGACCACCACGCGTGCGCTCTACAGCACCGACGCCTCGCTCTACCGCGTCGTGCCGCAGGTGGTCGTGCGGCCGCGCGAGGTCGACGAGGTGCTCGCCGTCCTCGACGCGTCGCGCGCCACCGGGGTGCCCGTCACGTCCCGCGGCGCCGGCACCTCCATCGCCGGCAACGCCGTCGGCACCGGGATCGTGGTCGACTTCGCCAAGCACCTCAACCGGGTGCACGAGGTCGACGCCGAGCGGCGGGTCGCACGGGTCGACCCGGGTGTGGTGCACGCGGCGCTGCAGAAGGTGGCCGCGCCCCAGGGGCTGCGATTCGGGCCCGACCCGTCCACGCACACCCGCTGCACGATCGGCGGCATGATCGGCAACAACGCGTGCGGGAACCGTGCCCTCGGGTACGGCCGCAGCTCCGACAACGTGGCCGCGCTGGACCTCGCCACGGGGACGGGGGAGCGCCTGGTGGTGGGTCGTGACGTCACCGCGACGTCGCCCACCCTGGACCGGCTGCGCGACGTCGTCGCGACCGATCTCGCGACCGTGCGCACCGAGCTCGGCCGCTTCGGCCGCCAGGTCTCCGGCTACAGCCTCGAGCACCTGCTGCCCGAGCGGGGCTTCGACGTCGCGTCCTTCATGGCCGGGTCCGAGGGCACGCTGGGCGTGCTGCTCGGTGCCACCGTCGACCTCGTGGCCACGCCGCGCCACGTGCACCTCGTCGTGCTGGGGTACGGGTCGATGGCCGAGGCCGGGGACGACGTGCCCACCATGCTTCCGCACGGTCCGATCGCCTGCGAGGGCCTCGGCGCCCGGATCATCGAGGTCTACCGGGCCGCCAAGGGTGCCGCGGGCGTGCCCGAGTACCCCCGCGGCGGCGGCTTCCTCTACGTGGAGCTGGCCGGCGACGACCCCGCCGAGCTCGCGGCCCAGGCCGACCGCGTCGTGGCCGACTCGGCCGCGCTGGCGCACCGCCACGTGACGTCGGTGGCCGAGCAGGCAGCGTTCTGGCGGATCCGCGAGGAGGGCGCCGGTCTCGCGTCACGCATCTGGGACCGCCCCGCGCTGTCCGGCTGGGAGGACGCCGCCGTGCCGCCCGCGAGCGTCGGCGCCTACCTGCGCGACTTCGACGCCCTGCTCCGGCAGCACGACCTGCACGGCGAGCCGTACGGCCACCTCGGCGACGGCTGCGTGCACGTGCGGATCGACTTCCCGATCTCCGAGCCCGGTGGTCCGGCCGGGTACCGGGCCTTCATCGAGGACGCCGCCCGCCTGACCGCGTCGCACGGCGGCTCCTTCTCGGGCGAGCACGGCGACGGCCGGGCCCGCTCGGAGCTGCTGCCGCTCATGTACTCCGCCCCGGCGCTGGCGCTCTTCCGCGGGGTCAAGCACGTGCTCGACCCCGACGACCTGCTCAACCCCGGCGTCCTCGTCGACCCCGACCCCATCGACGGTTCGCTCCGCGCGCAGGGCAAGGGCTGGGCAGCCGGCCTCCAGGGCACCCGTCGCGGCCTGCGTCTGCTGCACGACGACGGCGACCTCGGTGCCGCCGTGCACCGCTGCACCGGCGTCGGCAAGTGCCTGGCCGACAACCGGACGTCGAACGGCGTCATGTGCCCCTCGTTCCAGGCCACCCGCGACGAGAAGGACTCCACCCGTGGCCGCGCCCGTGTGCTGCAGGAGATGGTCGACGGACGTCTCGTCACCGGCGGCTACCGCGCTCCCGAGGTGCACGAGGCGCTCGACCTCTGCCTCTCCTGCAAGGGCTGCCTGAGCGACTGCCCCACCGGCATCGACATGGCCACCTACAAGTCCGAGGTGCTGCACCAGACCTACCGGGGGCGGGTCCGTCCCCGCAGCCACTACGTGCTCGGCAAGCTGCCGTTCTGGGCGCGGCTCACCTCTCCGGTGGCTCGCCTGGCGAACCTCGCGCTGCGGGTGCCCGGACTCGCCCACGTGGCGCGCTGGGTGGCGGGCGTCGACCAGCGTCGCAGCCTGCCTGCCTTCGCCACGCAGCGCTTCAGCCGGGCGGCGCGACCGCTGCTCACGACTCGGGCCGAGGCCTCCCGCGACGAGCGACCGCGCGTGGCGATCTGGGCCGACTCCTTCACCGAGTACTTCTCCACGTCGGGCGGCCTCGCCGCCGTCCGGCTCCTGGAGTCGGCCGGCTACCGGGTCGAGGTCGTGCAGAAGCAGTCGTGCTGCGGACTCACGTGGATCACGACCGGCCAGCTCGACACCGCCCGTGAGCTCGTCGAGCGCACCGTTGCCGTGCTGCACGAGTACGTCGCCGCCGGCGTGCCGGTGGTCGGCCTCGAGCCCTCGTGCCTCGCCGTCCTGCGGTCCGACGCCGTGGAGCTGACCGACGACCCGCGGGCCGTCGAGGTCGCGGCCGGCGTCCACACCGTGGCCGAGCTGCTGGCGCGGACCGACGGCTGGGAGCCGCCGGACCTCAGGGGCACCGAGGTCGTCGTCCAGCCGCACTGCCACCAGTCGTCGGTGCTCGGCTTCGAGGCCGACATGGACCTGCTCGGCCGGACCGGGGCCACGGTCACGAGGCTGTCGGGCTGCTGCGGCCTGGCCGGCAACTTCGGGGTCGAGCGTGGCCACTACGAGGTGTCGGTGGCGGTCGCGGAGCAGCAGCTGATGCCCGCCGTCCGCGCGATGGGGGAGGGCGCGGTCGTCCTGGCCGACGGCTTCTCCTGCCGCACCCAGCTCGACGACCTGGCCGGCGTGCCGGCGATCCACCTGACCGAGCTGCTCGCGCCGGGGGAGTAAGCCTCGTCGAGGTGGGTGCCGCAAGGGCCTCGACCGGTGGTCCCGGGTGCGTCCTTGGCCCGGGTTCCCGGGCCGGGCTGGGCTTCGGCGTCGTCGCTCGTGGCCCCGGGCCGTCAGCGGTAGGTGACGCACCGAACCGTCGCGCCGGAGGTAGGTGTCGCACCTGTCGACGGCCCAGATACGTGCGACACCTACCTCCGACGGCCCAGATACGTGCGACACCTACCTCCGACGGCCCAGGTACGTGCGTCACCTACCTCTGACTGCCCGACGCAGCCCGGGGGCCGCGCCGGCCCGGGGCGGGCTGGCCGGTCGAGGCCTCTCGGAGCCCGACCCCGCTCGGCGCCGAGGCAGCGCAGCCGCAGGACGAGTCCGAGCCGACGCAGTCGCAGGACGCGAGCCCGCCGGAGCAGCCCGGCGACGGGGAACTCCGCGATTTGCCCGGGCGTTGTGCGGGAAGGTACTGTTGAGTGCTGTGCCTGGATCTGCCAGGCCGCTGCGCGCATCCCGCCACCCAGCACCAGTTCGGCGGCGAGTGCAGCACGACTCAGAGTCCTTCTCGCCTGAAGAAAGAAGTCCGTAGTGCCCACGATCAACCAGCTGGTCCGCAAGGGCCGCCAGACCAAGGTGACCAAGACCACCACGCCGGCACTCAAGGGCTCGCCCCAGCGCCGCGGTGTCTGCACCCGCGTCTACACCACGACCCCGAAGAAGCCGAACTCGGCGCTTCGAAAGGTCGCTCGTGTGCGTCTTTCTTCCGGTACCGAGGTCACCGCGTACATCCCCGGTGAGGGCCACAACCTCCAGGAGCACTCCATCGTGCTCGTGCGTGGCGGTCGTGTGAAGGACCTCCCGGGTGTGCGCTACAAGATCGTTCGCGGCTCCCTCGACACCCAGGGTGTCAAGGGTCGCAAGCAGGCTCGCAGCCGCTACGGCGCGAAGAAGGAGAAGAGCTAATGCCTCGCAAGGGTCCCGCGCCGAAGCGCATCCCCGAGACCGACCCGGTCTACAACAACCAGCTCGTCACGATGCTGATCAACAAGATCCTCGTCGACGGCAAGAAGCAGACCGCCCAGCGCATCGTCTACACCGCGCTCGAGGGCACCCGCGACAAGTCCGGCACCGACCCGGTCGTCACCCTCAAGCGCGCGCTCGACAACGTCAAGCCCGCCCTCGAGGTCAAGTCCCGTCGTGTCGGCGGTGCGACCTACCAGGTCCCGATCGAGGTCCGCCCCGCCCGCCAGACCACCCTCGCCCTGCGCTGGCTGGTCAAGTACTCGAGCGAGCGTCGCGAGAAGACGATGGCCGAGCGCCTCATGAACGAGCTCCTCGACGCCAGCAACGGCCTCGGCGGCAGCGTCAAGAAGCGCGAGGACACGCACAAGATGGCCGAGGCCAACCGCGCCTTCGCCCACTACCGCTGGTAGCCGGTTGCCGGAGCACCCCGGTGCTCCGGCGACAGAACATCCAAGACTTCCGAAGGAAAGCTGAAGCCACGTGGCAACCGACATCACCACCGACCTGACCCGGGTCCGCAACATCGGCATCATGGCGCACATCGACGCCGGCAAGACCACCACCACCGAGCGGATCCTGTTCTACACCGGCATCACCTACAAGATCGGTGAGGTCCACGACGGCGGCGCCACCATGGACTGGATGGAGCAGGAGCAGGAGCGCGGCATCACCATCACGTCCGCCGCGACGACCTGCTGGTGGAAGGACCACCAGATCAACATCATCGACACCCCCGGTCACGTCGACTTCACCGTCGAGGTCGAGCGCTCGCTGCGCGTCCTCGACGGTGCCGTCGCCGTGTTCGACGGTGTCGCCGGCGTCGAGCCGCAGTCCGAGACCGTGTGGCGCCAGGCCGACAAGTACGGCGTGCCGCGCATGTGCTTCGTCAACAAGCTCGACCGCACGGGCGCCTCGTTCGACTTCTGCGTCAAGACCATCCGCGAGCGCCTCGGCGCCACGCCGCTGGTCCTGCAGCTGCCCATCGGTGCCGAGAGCGACTTCCTCGGCGTCGTCGACCTCGTCGGCATGCGTGCCCTCACGTGGCGCGGCGAGACGACGATCGGTGAGGACTACACGGTCGAGGAGATCCCGGCCGAGCTCGCCGACGCCGCCGCCGAGGGTCGCGAGGCCCTCCTCGAGACGCTGTCCGACGTCGACGACGCGATCGCCGAGAAGTTCCTCGACGGCGAGGACATCCCCGTCGACGAGCTGAAGGCCGCGATCCGTCGCGCCACCCTGGCCGCCGAGCTCAACCCGGTGCTGTGCGGCACGGCGTTCAAGAACAAGGGCGTCCAGCCCCTGCTCGACGCCGTCGTCGACTACCTGCCGTCCCCGATCGACGTGGGCGACGTCAAGGGCCACGACGCCAAGGACGAGACCGTCGAGGACACCCGCCCGCCGTCGGAGGACGCGCCGTTCGCCGGCCTGGCCTTCAAGATCGCCACGGACCCGCACCTGGGCAAGCTCACCTTCGTCCGCGTGTACTCCGGTCGCCTCGAGTCGGGCACCTCGGTGCTCAACGTGACCAAGGGCCGCAAGGAGCGGATCGGCAAGGTCTACCAGATGCACGCCAACAAGCGTGAGGAGATCGCGTCGGTCGGCGCCGGCCAGATCGTGGCCGTCATGGGCCTCAAGGACACGACCACGGGCGAGACGCTGGCCGACTCGGCCAAGCCGATCGTGCTCGAGTCGATGACCTTCCCCGACCCGGTCATCCAGGTCGCCATCGAGCCCAAGACCAAGAGCGACCAGGAGAAGCTCGGCGTCGCCATCCAGAAGCTCGCCGAGGAGGACCCGACGTTCCAGGTCCACACCGACGAGGAGACCGGACAGACGATCATCGCCGGCATGGGCGAGCTCCACCTCGACATCCTCGTGGACCGCATGAAGCGCGAGTTCAAGGTCGAGGCCAACGTCGGCAAGCCGCAGGTCGCGTACCGCGAGACCATCAAGAAGACGGTCACCGGTCACAGCTACACCCACAAGAAGCAGACCGGTGGTTCCGGACAGTTCGCCAAGGTCGTCATCGGCGTGGCCCCCAACGGCCCCGACGCGGGCGGCGAGGGCGGCTACGAGTTCCACAACGAGGTCACCGGTGGTCGCGTGCCGAAGGAGTACATCCCCTCGGTCGACGCCGGCGGTCAGGCAGCCATGGAGTTCGGCGTGCTCGCCGGCTACCCCATGGTCGACGTCAAGTTCACCCTGGAGGACGGCGCGTACCACGACGTCGACTCCAGCGAGCTGGCGTTCAAGCTGGCCGGCAACATGGCCTTCAAGGAGGCCGCACGCAAGGCCGACCCGGCTCTGCTCGAGCCGATGTTCGCCGTCGAGGTCACGACGCCCGAGGACTACATGGGCGACGTGATCGGCGACCTCAACTCCCGCCGTGGACAGGTCCAGGCGATGGAGGAGGGCTACGGCGGTGCCAAGATGATCAAGGCACTGGTACCGCTGTCCGAGATGTTCGGCTACGTGGGCGACCTGAGGTCCAAGACCTCGGGGCGTGCCTCGTACTCGATGCAGTTCGACTCCTACGCCGAGGTCCCCAAGGCCGTGGCGGAGGAGATCATCAAGAAGGCCCGCGGCGAGTAACGCTCGGCGTCATCGGTAAGGTGGCCTAGGTCTCCCCGCGGGACTCGACGGCTTTCAGATCCGGCAACATTCCAGACACTGCAACTCACAACCCAGAAGGAGCCCCAGTGGCTAAGGCGAAGTTCGAGCGGACCAAGCCGCACATGAACATCGGCACCATCGGTCACATCGACCACGGTAAGACGACGCTGACCGCGGCGATCACCAAGGTGCTGCACGACAAGTACCCCGATCTGAACGAGGCCTCGGCCTTCGACCAGATCGACAAGGCTCCCGAGGAGCGTCAGCGCGGCATCACGATCTCGATCGCGCACGTGGAGTATCAGACGGAGAACCGTCACTACGCGCACGTCGACTGCCCCGGTCACGCCGACTACGTCAAGAACATGATCACCGGCGCGGCTCAGATGGACGGCGCGATCCTCGTGGTCGCCGCCACCGACGGCCCGATGCCGCAGACCCGTGAGCACGTCCTCCTGGCCCGCCAGGTCGGCGTCCCCGCCATGGTCGTCGCGCTCAACAAGTGCGACATGGTCGACGACGAGGAGATCCTGGAGCTCGTCGAGCTCGAGGTCCGCGAGCTGCTCAGCGACCAGGAGTTCGACGGCGACAACGTCCCCGTCGTCAAGGTCGCTGCTCACCCGGCGCTGCAGGGCGACGCCAAGTGGGGCGAGTCGATCCTCGAGCTCATGAACGCGGTCGACGAGTACATCCCGCTGCCCCCGCGTGAGACGGACAAGCCGTTCCTCATGCCGGTCGAGGACGTCTTCACGATCACCGGTCGTGGCACGGTCATCACCGGTCGTATCGAGCGCGGCATCGTCAAGGTCAACGAGACCGTCGACATCGTCGGCATCCGTGAGACCAAGCAGACGACGACCGTCACGGGCATCGAGATGTTCCGCAAGCTGCTCGACGAGGGCCAGGCCGGCGAGAACGTCGGACTGCTCCTGCGTGGCACGAAGCGTGAGGACGTCGAGCGCGGCATGGTCATCATCGCGCCCGGTTCCACCACGCCGCACACGGAGTTCGAGGGCCAGGTCTACATCCTGTCCAAGGAGGAGGGTGGCCGTCACACGCCGTTCTTCAACAACTACCGTCCGCAGTTCTACTTCCGCACGACGGACGTCACCGGCGTCGTCACGCTGCCCGAGGGCACCGAGATGGTCATGCCCGGCGACAACACCGAGATGAGCGTCGAGCTGATCCAGCCGATCGCCATGGAGGAGGGCCTGCGCTTCGCCATCCGCGAGGGCGGCCGCACCGTCGGCGCCGGCCGTGTCACCAAGATCAACAAGTGATCTGACGACACACCAGCACTGCTGAGCGTTGCCCCTCGGACCCTCGGGTCCGGGGGGCTTCGTCGTGTCCGGGCCCGGGCGCGCGCTTCCTGCGGGGGTCTCGACTCGCCGTGCGCTGGCTGTGTGGCGCTCGACGTGGTGGTGCGCCGGCTACGGTCACGTCCGCGGCGGCCTCCGAGAGGGCCTCGACCGGCCGGGTGGCACCGGGTTCGGGCGGGCTCCCGGGCAGTCGGCGAGTGCGTGGGGGTAGGTGACGCACCTGACCGTCTGGTCGGCGGTAGGACTCACACCTCTCAGCGCGGCGGACAGGTACGTCACCTACCTCTGACGGGGCAGTTCGGGTGCGTCACCTACGTCCCGGCCCCTCCGGAGCCCGCGAGCCCGGTCCGGAGGCGCACCCAGTTCCGCGGTCGAGGCGCTTTCGGAGACCACCTCGAGGACGAGCCGGACCGACGCAGCGGCAGGCCCAGGCAGAGCCGCAGCAGCGCAGACGCAGGACGCCGGGAGTCCCGACGAACGCCGCGTGACGACGGGGGAGGGGGCGATTTGTGTTTGCGGGGGAGTCTCTGTCAGACTAGTGCGGTTGCTCCGGCCGTATTGCTGGGGCGTGCTTGCCCGGAACTCACGCCGGGACCGACGGGTGCGCCGCACGGTGAACGGCCTGGCTGCTGGAAACGTAGGAGACGCGGACTCGTCAGAGGCCGCGGCCCGGGACCGGCGGTCCAACCACCCAACTCCAGAAGGTTCGCGCACGCTCGTGGTCAACTCCGCGACACGCCCGACCTCGGGGGCGGAGGGGGAGCGATCCCCTCCAGGGAGAACCAGCCCCAGGGGCACACACAGCTGACGAAGAGTAAGGACGACCAGAGCATGGCGGGACAGAAGATCCGTATCCGGCTCAAGGCCTACGACCACGAGGTGATCGACACCTCGGCGCGCAAGATCGTCGACACGGTCACGCGCACCGGAGCCTCCGTGGCCGGCCCCGTGCCCCTGCCGACCGAGAAGAACGTGTACTGCGTCATCCGGTCGCCGCACAAGTACAAGGACAGCCGCGAGCACTTCGAGATGCGTACGCACAAGCGGCTCATCGACATCATCGACCCGACGCCGAAGACCGTCGACTCGCTCATGCGACTCGACCTGCCGGCCGGTGTCGACATCGAGATCAAGCTCTGAGGGAGGACCTGAACACATGAGCACCTCCTCCACCGTCAACGCGCGCGGCCTCCTGGGCCGCAAGCTCGGCATGACCCAGGTCTGGGACGCCGAGGGCAAGATCGTGCCCGTCACGGTCCTCGCTGCCGAGACCAACGTCGTCACGCAGATCCGCACGCCCGAGACCGACGGCTACAGCGCCGTCCAGATCGGCTTCGGCGAGATCGACGGACGCAAGGTCAACAAGCCCGAGGCCGGACACTTCGCGAAGGCCGGCGTCACGCCGCGCCGCCACGTCGTCGAGATCCGCACCGAGGCCATCGCCGACTACGCCCTGGGCCAGGAGATCTCCCCGGAGATCTTCGCCGCGGGCGACGAGATCGACGTGACCGCCACGAGCAAGGGCAAGGGCTTCGCCGGCGTCATGAAGCGTCACGGCTTCTCCGGCGTCGGAGCCTCCCACGGCGCGCACCGCAACCACCGCAAGCCCGGCTCGATCGGTGGCTGCGCCACCCCGGGTCGCGTCTTCAAGGGCCTGCGCATGGCCGGCCACATGGGCGCCGAGACCGTCACCACCCAGAACCTGACCGTCCACGCCGTGGATGCCGCCAAGGGCGTCATCCTCGTCAAGGGCGCGGTCCCCGGCCCCAAGGGTGGACTCGTCGTGGTCCGCTCTGCCGCGAAGGGAGCCTGATCCATGGCCGTCAAGACCATTGATGCCGCGCTGCCCGTCGACATCTTCGGCGTGCAGACGAACATCCCCCTGATCCACCAGGTCGTCACCGCCCAGCTCGCCGCCGCCCGTCAGGGCACGCACGACGTCAAGTCGCGTGGCGAGGTGTCCGGTGGTGGCAAGAAGCCGTACCGCCAGAAGGGAACCGGCCGCGCCCGTCAGGGCTCGATCCGCGCACCCCAGTACAACGGTGGTGGCATCGTGCACGGCCCCACGCCGCGCAGCTACGACCAGCGGACCCCCAAGAAGATGAAGGCCGCCGCCCTGCGCGGTGCCCTCTCGGACCGGGCCCGCTCCGGACGTCTGCACGTGGTGGAGTCGCTCGTCACCGGTGAGGTGCCCTCCACCAAGGCTGCCGTCGCCGCGATCGCCGAGCTCACCACGCGTCGCCGCGTGCTGGTGGTCGTCAAGCGCGAGGACGCGCTGACGGCCAAGAGCCTGCGCAACGTCACCGACCTCGTCGTGCTGACCTTCGACCAGCTGAACACGTACGACGTCGTGCTGAGCGACGACGTGATCTTCACGCAGGCCGCGTTCGAGGCCTTCGTCGAGGCGCGTTCGGCCGAGGGCACCGAGACCGTCGCGCTGAGCGCCGCGGTCGTCGAGGCCGACGCCAAGCCGGCCGCGAAGGCGAAGAAGGCTCCGGCGAAGAAGGCTCCGGCGAAGAAGGCCGAGGCCGCGAAGGCCGACGCCGAGCCCGCCGAGAAGGTCGAGGCCCCGGCCGCCGACGCCACCGAGGGTGCGACCAAGACGCAGCCCTACGGTCCCGGCTCCAAGGCCCCGCTCAAGAGCGGCAACGCCCCCAAGGGTCACGAGATCAAGGGCAACGCCGACTCGATGAAGTACCACACCGCGGACAGCCCCTGGTACGACCAGACGGTCGCCGAGGTCTGGTTCGACACCGAGGAGACCGCGCAGGCCGCCGGTTTCACGAAGGCTGGTGAGTGAGCATGAGCACCCTGCACAAGGACCACCGCGACGTTCTGATCGCGCCCGTCGTCTCCGAGAAGACGTACGCGCTCATCGACGACAACAAGTACACGTTCCTGGTGCGTCCGGACGCGAACAAGACGGCGATCAAGATCGCCGTCGAGACCGTGTTCGGCGTCAAGGTGACGGCCGTCAACACGATCAACCGCAAGGGCAAGACGCGTCGCACCCGCAACGGTGAGGGCAAGCGCAAGGACACCAAGCGGGCCATCGTGAGCGTCGCCGCCGGCCAGAGCATCGACATCTTCTCGAGCCCGAGCTGAGGACTGACCAGACATGGCTATTCGCAAGTACAAGCCGACCACGCCGGGCCGTCGAGGCTCCAGCGTCGCCGACTTCGCCGAGATCACCCGCACCACGCCGGAGAAGTCCCTCGTGGAGCCGCTGCCCAAGAAGGGCGGCCGCAACAACCAGGGTCGCATCACCACGCGCCACCAGGGTGGCGGTCACAAGCGTGCCTACCGCGTGATCGACTTCAAGCGCTACGACAAGGACGGCGTGCCGGCCAAGGTCGCTCACATCGAGTACGACCCCAACCGCACCGCGCGCATCGCGCTCCTGCACTACGCCGACGGCGAGAAGCGCTACATCATCGCGCCTGACGGCATCCGTCAGGGCCAGGCCATCGAGGCCGGGCCGACCGCCGACATCAAGGTCGGCAACAACCTGCCGCTGCGCAACATCCCCGTCGGTACCCAGATCCACGCCGTGGAGCTGCGTCCCGGTGGTGGCGCCAAGATGGGTCGGTCCGCCGGAGTGCGTGTCCAGCTCGTCGCCAAGGAGGGTACGCGCGCCCAGGTGCGCCTGCCCTCCGGCGAGATGCGCTACGTCGACGTCCGCTGCCGCGCCACGATCGGCGAGGTCGGCAACGCCGAGCAGTCCAACATCAACTGGGGCAAGGCAGGACGCAACCGCTGGAAGGGCAAGCGCCCGACCGTCCGTGGTGTCGCCATGAACCCGATCGACCACCCGCACGGCGGTGGCGAGGGCAAGACGTCCGGTGGACGTCACCCCGTCTCCCCGTGGGGCAAGCCCGAGGGCCGTACGCGCAAGCGCAAGGCCAGCGACCAGATGATCGTCCGCCGCCGCAAGTCCGGCCGCTGAGCTACGACGAGCTCAGGAACCAGGAGTAGAGAATGCCCCGTAGTTTGAAGAAGGGTCCCTTCGTCGACGGCCACCTCGAGAAGAAGGTGGACGCTCAGAACGAGGCCGGAACCCACACCGTGATCAAGACCTGGTCGCGTCGCTCGATGATCCTGCCGTCCTTCATCGGACACACGGTCGCCGTGCACGACGGCCGCAAGCACGTCCCGGTGTTCATCACCGACGCGATGGTCGGGCACAAGCTGGGCGAGTTCGCCCCCACCCGTACCTTCCGCGGTCACGAGAAGGACGATCGAAAGGCCAAGAGGCGATGAGTGCAGCCACCCGAGACAACGTCAGCGCGCGCCGCGAGCGCCTGCTGGGCGACGCACCGGGCGCGTTCGCCGTGGCCCGCTTCGTGCGGGTCACGCCGCAGAAGGCCCGCCGTGTCGGCGACCTGGTCCGCGGCATGGACACCGACGAGGCTCTCGCGATCCTGCGGTTCGCTCCGCAGGCCGTCGCGTCGAACTTCTACAAGCTCGTGGAGTCCGCCGTCGCGAACGCCGAGACCACCGAGGGCCTGGACGCGTCCGACCTCGTGATCTCCGTCGTGCACGTCGACGAGGGGCCGACCATGAAGCGTTGGCGCCCGCGCGCCAAGGGTGCGGCCAACCGCATCCTCAAGCGCACGAGCCACCTGACCGTCGTCGTGCAGCCGGCCGCTGACGTGCCGCAGTCGCGCAAGAACTCGAAGAAGGGCGGTCGCTGACATGGGCCAGAAGATCAACCCGCACGGCTTCCGACTCGGCATCTCGACCGACCACAAGAGCCGCTGGTACGCCGACAAGCTGTACAGCAGCTACGTCGGTGAGGACGTCAAGATCCGCAAGCTGCTGACCAAGGGCATGGATCGCGCCGGCATCAGCCGCGTGGAGATCGAGCGCACGCGTGACCGCGTCCGCGTCGACATCCACACCGCGCGTCCGGGCATCGTCATCGGTCGCCGTGGCGCCGAGGCCGACCGCATCCGCGGCGAGCTCGAGAAGCTCACCGGCAAGCAGGTGCAGCTCAACATCCTCGAGGTCAAGCAGCCCGAGCTCGACGCCCAGCTCGTCGCTCAGGGTGTCGCCGAGCAGCTGAGCGGTCGCGTGCAGTTCCGTCGCGCGATGCGCAAGGCGATGCAGACGACCATGCGCTCCGGTGCCAAGGGCATCCGGATCCAGTGCTCGGGTCGTCTCGGCGGAGCCGAGATGAGCCGCTCGGAGTTCTACCGCGAGGGCCGCGTGCCCCTGCACACGCTCCGTGCCGACGTCGACTACGGCTTCTACGAGGCCAAGACCACCTTCGGTCGCATCGGCGTCAAGGTGTGGATCTACAAGGGTGAGGTCGCCGGTACCCGCGCCGAGCGCGAGGCCGAGACCGCGCGTCGCGCCGCCGCTCCCGGCAGCCGTCGCCCCCAGCGCGGGCGTCGTCCCGCACGTGACGACCAGGCCGGCCAGGCCCCGGCAGCACAGGGTGCTGCGCAGGCCCCGGCCGAGCAGGCCGCACCCGCAGCCGAGGCAGCTCCTGCCGCGGCCGCCGCGGGCGCTGCCACCGAAGGAGGGCAGTCCTGATGTTGATGCCTCGTAGGGTCAAGTACCGCAAGCAGCACCACCCCAAGCGGCGCGGCATGGCCAAGGGCGGCACGGAGCTCGCGTTCGGCGACTTCGGCATCCAGGCGGTCGAGGGTCACTACGTGACCAACCGCCAGATCGAGTCCGCTCGTATCGCCATGACGCGTCACATCAAGCGTGGCGGCAAGGTGTGGATCAACATCTACCCCGACCGCCCGCTGACCAAGAAGCCGGCCGAGACCCGCATGGGCTCGGGCAAGGGCTCGCCCGAGTGGTGGGTCGCGAACGTCAAGCCCGGACGCGTCATGTTCGAGCTGTCGGGCGTGACCGAGGAGGTCGCCCGTGAGGCGATGCGCCGCGCCATCCACAAGCTGCCGATGAAGGCCCGCTTCATCACCCGCGACACCGAGGGAGGGTTCTGAGCATGGCTGCGAAGACCACTGCCGCAGAGCTGCGCGGCCTCGATGCCGAGGCTCTGGAGACCAAGCTGCGCGAGGCCAAGGAAGAGCTGTTCAACCTGCGCTTCCAGAACGCCACGGGCCAGCTCGACAACACCGCTCGCCTCAAGACCGTCCGTCGCGACATCGCCCGCATCTACACGGTGCTGACCGAGCGCGAGCTGGGCATCATCGAGGCGGTCGAGGCATGAGCACCAGCGAGAAGGACACCGTGACCACCACGAACGACACCCCCAGCAGCGACCGCAACTACCGCAAGGTGCGCGAGGGACTCGTCACGAGCGACAAGATGGACAAGACCGTCGTCGTCATCGTCGAGGACCGCGTCAAGCACGCCCTGTACGGCAAGGTGCTGCGCCGCAACGTGAAGCTCAAGGCGCACGACGAGGCCAACGCGGCCGGCGTCGGCGACCGTGTGCTCATCCAGGAGACCCGCCCGCTGTCGGCCACCAAGCGCTGGCGCGTCGTGGAGATCCTCGAGAAGGCGAAGTGAGAGACAGATGATTCAGCAGGAGTCGCGACTCAAGGTCGCCGACAACACCGGTGCGAAGGAGATCCTCTGCATCCGTGTTCTCGGCGGATCGGGTCGACGCTACGCCGGTATCGGCGACACCATCGTCGCCACCGTCAAGGACGCCATCCCCGGCGGCAACGTCAAGAAGGGCGACGTCGTCAAGGCCGTCATCGTGCGCACCGTCAAGGAGCGCCGTCGTCCGGACGGTTCGTACATCAAGTTCGACGAGAACGCCGCGGTCATCCTGAAGACCGACGGCGATCCGCGTGGAACGCGCATCTTCGGCCCCGTCGGCCGCGAGCTGCGCGACAAGAAGTTCATGCGGATCATCTCGCTCGCCCCGGAGGTGCTCTGACATGACCAGCAACAAGAAGTCGACGCTGTCGATCCGCAAGGGTGACCAGGTCAAGGTCATCGCCGGAGCCGACAAGGGCGTCGAGGGCAAGGTCATCGAGGTGATCGCCGAGCGCAACCGCGTCATCGTCGAGGGCGTGAACCGCATCAAGCGGCACACGCGCGCCGGCGCCGACGGCGGCCAGGGCGGCATCATCACGCGTGAGGCCCCGATCCACGTCTCGAACGTGATGCTCGTGGTCGATGTCGACGGTGACAAGACCACCACGCGCGTGGCCTACCGCCGCGACGACGTGACCAAGAACCGTGCAGACGGTTCCAGCTACGAGGCCCAGCGCAGCGTGCGCGTGTCCTCCAAGACCGGAAAGGAGATCTGAGCATGGCCGAGTCCACCACCGCCGCTCCGCGGCTGAAGGCCAAGTACCGCGAGGAGATCCTCCCGGCCCTGCGCGAGGAGTTCGACCACGCGAACGTCATGCAGGTGCCCGGGCTGACGAAGATCGTCGTCAACATGGGTGTCGGCGAGGCAGCTCGCGACGGCAAGCTCATCGAGGGCGCGATCCGCGACCTCACCGCCATCACGGGCCAGAAGCCGCAGGTGACCAAGGCGCGCAAGTCGATCGCCCAGTTCAAGCTGCGTGAGGGCATGCCGATCGGCGCGCACGTCACGCTGCGGGGCGACCGCATGTGGGAGTTCCTCGATCGTCTGCTGACGCTCGCCCTCCCGCGCATCCGCGACTTCCGTGGTCTGAACGGCAAGCAGTTCGACGGCCGCGGCAACTACACCTTCGGTCTCACCGAGCAGGTCATGTTCCACGAAATCGACCAGGACAAGATCGATCGCTCGCGTGGCATGGACATCACCATCGTCACCACGGCCATCAACGACGACGAGGGTCGCGCGCTGCTGAAGCGGCTCGGCTTCCCGTTCAAGGAGAACTGACATGGCGAAGACCGGCCTGAAGATCAAGGCGGCCCGCAAGCCCAAGTTCGCGGTCCGTGGCTACACGCGCTGCCAGCGCTGCGGCCGTCCCCGCTCGGTGTACAAGAAGTTCGGCCTGTGCCGCATCTGCCTGCGCGAGATGGCGCACCGCGGCGAGCTCCCGGGCGTCACCAAGAGCAGCTGGTAATCCACCAACCCTCACGACCGTCGTAGGTCCTCCCTCACCCGCATGGCACACCGCCTGGGGGCACGGGATGCGAAACCGCGGCAGGAACGGAACACACCACCATGACCATGACCGATCCGATCGCGGATCTGCTCACGCGGATCCGCAACGGCAACCAGGCGTTCCACGACGAGGTGTCGGCGCCGTACTCCAAGCTGAAGGAGGGCGTCCTCGCCCTGCTCAAGCAGGAGGGCTACATCACCGACTACCGCGTCATCGAGCCCGCTGAGGGCGAGGTGGCCAAGAACCTGCAGATCACCCTCAAGTACGGCCCCCAGCGCGAGCGCTCGATCGCCGGCATCCGCCGCATCAGCAAGCCGGGCCTGCGGGTGTACGCCAAGTCCACGAACCTGCCGAAGGTGCTCGGCGGACTCGGTGTCGCCATCATCTCGACCAGCCAGGGCCTGCTGACCGATCGTCAGGCCACGACCAAGGGTGTAGGCGGAGAAGTCCTCGCCTACGTCTGGTGAGGGAGGAGACGAACACATGTCGCGCATCGGCAAGCTGCCCGTCGCCGTCCCGTCCGGCGTCGAGGTCACCATCGAAGGCCAGGACGTTCGCGTCAAGGGCCCCAAGGGCGAGCTGTCCCACACGGTCGCCGACCCCATCACGGTCGCCCGTGGTGAGGACGGCAGCCTCGAGGTCAACCGTCCCGACGACGAGCGCAGGAGCAAGGCCCTCCACGGGCTGAGCCGCACGCTCATCAACAACATGGTCGTCGGCGTCACCGACGGCTACGAGAAGAAGCTCGAGATCGTGGGCGTCGGCTACCGCGTCCTGTCCAAGGGCCCGACGGAGCTCGAGTTCGCGCTCGGCTTCAGCCACCCCGTGGTCGTCAAGGCCCCCGAGGGCATCACGTTCAACGTGGAGGCCCCGACCAAGTTCTCGGTCATCGGCATCGACAAGCAGTCGGTCGGCGAGGTCGCCGCGAACATCCGCAAGATCCGCAAGCCCGAGCCCTACAAGGGCAAGGGCGTCCGTTACGCCGGCGAGCGCGTGCTGCGCAAGGCTGGAAAGGCTGGTAAGTGATGGCCGTCTCCATCAAGCAGTCCAAGGGTCGCTCCGCTCGCGCCACGTCGCGCGCGCGTCGCCAGATCCGCGGTCGCAAGAAGCTCCACGGCTCGCCCGAGCGTCCTCGTCTCGTCGTGACCCGGTCCAGCAAGCACATCGTGGCCCAGGTCGTGAACGACCTCGAGGGACACACGCTGGCCTCGGCCTCGACCCTCGAGGCCGACCTGCGGTCCTTCGAGGGCGACAAGACCGCCAAGGCGAGGAAGGTCGGCGAGCTCGTGGCCGACCGGGCGAAGGCCGCCGGCATCGAGAGCGTCGTCTTCGACCGCGCGGGCAACCGGTACGCCGGTCGTGTCGCGGCGCTGGCCGACGGTGCGCGTGAAGGCGGGCTGGAGTTCTGATGACCCACAACACCAACACCAACGACATGGGGAGTGCCGCATGAGCGCCCAGCAGAACCGCCGAGGAGGCGGAGACCGTCGCGGTGGTCGAGGCGACCGCGGCGGCGACAAGTCCAACTACATCGAGAAGGTCGTCACGATCAACCGTGTCGCCAAGGTGGTCAAGGGTGGACGTCGCTTCAGCTTCACCGCCCTCGTGATCGTCGGCGACGGTGACGGCCAGGTCGGTGTCGGCTACGGCAAGGCCAAGGAGGTCCCCACGGCGATCTCCAAGGGTGTCGAGGAGGCGAAGAAGAACTTCTTCCGCGTCCCGCGCATCCAGGGCACCATCCCGCACCCGGTGACGGGCGAGAAGGCGGCCGGCGTCGTCTTCCTGCGTCCGGCATCGCCCGGTACCGGCGTCATCGCCGGTGGCCCGGTGCGCGCGGTGCTCGAGGCCGCCGGTGTGCACGACGTGCTGAGCAAGTCGCTCGGTTCCTCGAACTCCATCAACATCGTCCACGCGACGGTGGCGGCCCTCAAGGGCCTGGAGTCGCCCGAGATGGTGGCGCAGCGTCGCGGCCTGTCGGTCGAGGACGTCGCGCCCGCCGCCCTGCTCAAGGCGCAGGCCGAGGGCATCAAGGAGGCGCAGAACGCGCCCGTCGAGGCTGGTGTCTGATGGCACGTCTCGAGATCACCCAGGTTCGTTCGGCCATCGGTCGCCAGCAGAACCAGCGCCACACGTTGCGGTCGCTGGGTCTCAAGCGCATCGGTGACGTCGTCGTCAAGGAAGACCGTCCGGAGATCCGCGGCATGGCTGAGACCATCCCGCACCTCGTGGACGTCAAGGAGGTTGACTGACATGGCGCTGAAGCTCCACCACCTGCGCCCCGCCCCCGGTGCCAAGACCGCGAAGACCCGTGTGGGTCGCGGTGAGGGCTCCAAGGGCAAGACCGCCGGCCGCGGCACCAAGGGCACCAAGGCCCGCTACCAGGTGCCGGCCGGTTTCGAGGGTGGCCAGATCCCCCTCCACATGCGCCTGCCCAAGCTGAAGGGGTTCAAGAACCCCTTCCGTGAGGAGTACCAGGTCGTCAACGTCGAGCGGATCGGCACCCTCTTCCCCGAGGGTGGCGCCATCGACGTCGACGCGCTGGTCGAGGCCGGGGCGGTCCGCAAGGGCCACCTGGTCAAGGTGCTCGGCGAGGGCGACCTCTCGGTCGCCGTCCAGGTCACGGCTCACAAGTTCTCCGGTTCGGCCCGCAGCAAGATCGAGGCCGCCGGCGGCAGCGCGACCGAGCTCTGAATGACGCTCTGACGCACGACGGCGAGGCTCTCGGACCCCTCGGGTCCACTCGAGAGCCTCGCCGTCGTTCGTCGTCCGGCACCTCGTGCCGACGCAGACGCCGTGCCGGCGCAGGACGACCGTCCTGCAACCACCGGGCAACGGCTGACCTGCGAGAACTGACTGTTAGAGTCGCGGGGGCCCGTACGGGTTCCACGATCGAGGAGGACATCAGGTGCTCAGCGCCTTCGTGAACGCGTTCAAGACGCCTGACCTACGGCGCAAGCTGCTGTTCGTCCTCGGCGTCATCGTGCTGTTCCGTCTCGGCTCGACCCTTCCGGCTCCCGGCATCAACGTCAGCAACGTCCAGCGCTGCGTCGACCTCGCCTCCCAGGGCGAGAACAGCAGCCTGTTCGCGCTCATCAACGTCTTCTCCGGTGGTGCGCTCCTGCAGCTCACCGTGTTCGCGCTCGGCATCATGCCGTACATCACAGCGAGCATCATCCTGCAGCTGCTCGTCGTGGTCATCCCCAGGCTCGAGGCCCTCAAGAAGGAGGGCCAGTCCGGCCAGGCGAAGATCACGCAGTACACCCGCTACCTCACGCTGGGTCTGGCCGTGCTCCAGGCGACCGGCATCGTGGCCCTGGCACGCAGCGGACAGCTGTTCGGCGGCGTCGACTGCGGCGACCTGCTCTACCGCCAGGACAGCATCCTGGCCTTCCTGCTCATCGTGCTCGTCATGGTCTCCGGGACCGCCGTCATCATGTGGCTCGGCGAGCTCATCACCGACCGCGGCGTCGGCAACGGCATGTCGATCCTGATCTTCACGCAGGTCGTCGCCACCTTCCCCGGCGCGATGTGGCTGATCAAGGAGCAGAAGGGCTGGGCGACGTTCTCCGCCGTCGTGGCCGTCGGTCTCGTGATCGTCGCGGCGGTCATCTTCATCGAGCAGGCCCAGCGGCGCATCCCCGTCCAGTACGCCAAGCGGATGGTCGGGCGTCGCATGTTCGGCGGCTCGTCGACCTACATCCCGCTCAAGGTCAACCAGGCCGGCATCATCCCGGTGATCTTCGCCTCGAGCCTGCTGTACCTGCCGGCCCTCTACGCGCAGTTCCGTCCGGACGGCGTGGGCGCGGTCTGGATCAACGACCACTTCGTGCGGGGCGACCACCCGTACTACATGATCACGTACTTCGCGCTGATCGTGTTCTTCGCCTACTTCTACGTCGCGATCACCTTCAACCCCGAAGAGGTCGCCGACAACATGAAGAAGTACGGCGGGTTCATCCCGGGCATCCGCGCGGGTCGTCCCACGCAGGACTACCTGGCCTACGTCCTGAGCCGCATCACGGCGCCCGGCGCGGTGTACCTGGGCATGGTCGCGCTCATCCCGATGATCGCCGTCGCCCTGCTCGGCGCGAGCCAGAACTTCCCGTTCGGCGGTACGTCGATCCTCATCATCGTGGGCGTCGGCCTCGACACGGTGAAGCAGATCGAGAGCCAGCTCCAGCAGCGCAACTACGAAGGGTTCCTGCGGTGACGCGACTTCTCATCATGGGCCCGCCGGGTGCGGGCAAGGGGACGCAGGCGGCGACGCTCGCCCAGCGCATCAACGGCGCCCACATCTCGACCGGTGACATCTTCCGGGCGAACGTGCAGCAGCAGACCGAGCTGGGGAAGACGGCGCAGCGCTACATGGACGCCGGGGAGTACGTGCCCGACGAGGTCACGAACGCCATGGTGAAGGATCGGCTGGCCCAGGACGACGCGCGCGACGCGTTCATCCTCGACGGCTACCCGCGGACGGTCGAGCAGGTCTCGACCCTCGACGCGATCCTCTCCGACCTGGGGTCCCAGCTCGACCACGTGCTGGTGCTGACGGTGGACCACGAGGAGCTGATCGGCCGGCTGCTGAAGCGGGCCGAGACCAGCGGTCGCGCGGACGACACCGAGGACGTCATCCGGCACCGCCAGGAGGTCTACATCGCCGAGACCGCGCCGTTGCTGCCGGTCTACCGCGAGCGGGGCCTGCTGCGCGAGGTCGACGGGATGGGCACGGTCGACGAGGTCGAGGCGCGCATCGACGCCGCGCTCGGTCTCTGACCGCGCGGACCGGGGCGCGTCCGTGTTCGGTCGGGGCATCGAGCTCAAGAGTCCGGAGCAGGTCGTCGCGATGCGACGCGCCGGGCTCGTGGTGGCCCATGCACTCGACGCGGTCAGGGCGGCGATCGCTCCCGGCGTGACCACCGCCGAGCTGGACGCGTTGGCGCACGACACGATCCGAGCGCACGGCGCCACCTCCAACTTCCTGCACTACGGCGCGGAGCCCGGTGTCCCCGGCTTCCCGGGCGTCATCTGCACCTCGGTCAACGACGAGGTCGTGCACGGCATCCCGGGCCCTCGGGTCCTGCGCGACGGCGACGTCATCTCCGTCGACTGCGGGGCCATCGTCGACGGGTGGCACGGCGACGCGGCCATCACCGTCGAGGTGGGTGAGGTGCGGCCGGAGGTGCACACGCTCGTGGCCGAGACCGAACGGGCCCTCTGGGCGGGGATCGTCGCGGGGGCGCCCGGACGTCGCGTCGGCGACATCAGCCACGCCATCGAGCGCAGCGTCCGGTCCGCCGGGTCCTACGGCATCGCCGACGGGTACACCGGTCACGGCATCGGCACCGCCATGCACCAGGCACCCGACGTGCCGAACGTCGGCCGGCCCGGCAAGGGCCCGAAGATCGTGCCCGGGCTCGTGCTCGCCGTCGAGCCGATGGTGACGCTCGGCTCGCCGGACAACCGCACGACCGAGGACCAGTGGACCGTCGTGACGGTGGACGGCTCGTGGGCCGCGCACTGGGAGCACACGGTGACGTGGACCGAGGAGGGGGCCTGGGTGCTGACCGCGGTCGACGGCGGCCGGGCCCAGCTCGCGGCGCTCGGGGTCGCGTACGCCGGGAACGACGCATGAGCGGCGTCCGTCGGCTCGTCCCTGCGCTGCTCACCGGCGCCGTCCTCGTGCTGGTCGGAGCGTGTTCCGGTGGGCCCGACAGCTCGGAGAACCCAGCCGCAGCGGTCGAGACGATGATGCGAGCGCTCGACGCGGGTGACTGCCAGGCCGTCAAGGACGTGGTGCTGACCCCCTCGGAGATCGACTGCGGCTTCGTGACGGAGATCGGTGGCATGTTCGCCGACGAGGGGCTCGAGCTCGACGACGTGGACTTCACCGTGGCGGAGTCGTCCGGGGACCAGGCCACCGTCGAGATCGACTGGAACGACGGCGACCCGCGCGAGTCGTACGAGGTCCAGCGTGTGGACGGTGCATGGAAGGTCCTGTTCGACAGCGCCGCCTGAGCGCCGAAGAACCTAGCGGGTGACGGGTGCCGTGAGACGCGTCGACCAGCGTGCCTTGGTGGAGTAGCCCGGAGCCTTGCCCGTGACGATGACCCGCACTCGCTGCCCGAGCTGCTTGCTGGTGAGCACGAAGCTCGCGCGGGTGGCTCCAGCGATCGCCCGCCCGTCGGCGTACCAGCGGTAGGTCAAGGTCGCCTTGGGTGACCACGGCCCCGTGGTGGCCCGCAACGTGGCCCCCACCTTCTCTCGACCGGTGAAGTCCGGGGGCGTGGCCCGGGCGAACGTCCCCGCGGCCAGGGGCGCGGTGCGTCGCGCGGACACGGTGCTGGCGGTCGCGAACCCCGGTCGGCGACCGGTGACGACGACATGAATCCGTTGACCGCGATGCGCCGGCGTCGGTACGAACGTCGCGGACGTGGCGCCCCGGAGCAGGGTCCTGTCGGCGTACCAGCGATAGCTGAGCACGGCTTCGGGCGACCACGGATGCGTCGTCGCCGTGAGAGGAGCTCCCACGCGCTCGGCTCCCGAGATCTCGGGGCGGAAGGTGCTGGTGAATCGACCGGACTGCACGGGAGCCGTCGCGGAGGCTCCGTGGATCGTCGACGGGACGTATCCGGGCCGGACACCGGTGACGCCGACACTGATCCGTCGCCCCTGGTCCTCGGGGGCGATGGTGTAGGTCGGGGACGTGGCCCCAGCGAGCGGACGGTCGTCGGCGTACCACTGGTAGTGGAGGTCGGCCGTGGGCGACCATGCCGGTGTGCTGGCCGTGAGGACGGATCCTACGTGCGGGGCGCCCCGCACGACCGGTCCCGGGGTCGTCGCGAAGCGGCCCTCGCGCACAGCGCCGGTCGCGACTGCAGAGGCCAGCGCCCGGGTCGTGTACCCGGGGCGTTTGCCGACCGCGTGGACGACGACGGAGCGGCCGAGCTGCTCAGGCGCGAGGGTGAACGTGCGGTCGTTGGCCCCGACGATCCGCTCGCCGTCGGCATACCAGCGATATGTCATGTCGGCGTCGGGACTCCAGGCGGGCGTGAGCGCCTGGAGGACGGACCCGACCGCTTCCTCCCCCTCGATGGTCGGACGGTAGGCGCTGAGCACGCCGGGTGCGATGGCCGCGGTGGTCGCCGCCGAGGTCAGCGTCTTGGTCGGATAGCCCGCGCGGGTCCCTGTGACGCGGACGTGGATCTTCTTGCCCACGTCCTCGGGCCTCAGACGGTGGGTGGGCCCGACGGCCCCGTGGATGGCGGTTCCGTCGGCGAACCACTGGTAGGTCAACCGGGCCGCAGGAGTCCAGGACGCCGTGGTTGCGGTGAGCAGGCCGTCGACCCTCTCCGGCCCGGAGAACGTCGGGCGTGAGGTGCTCGAGAACTCGGGTGTGGTGTCGGGGTCGGCGAAGTGGATGAACCCGTCGGGCCACCCCGATCCGGACTTGGTGATCCGGCGGTGGTCGAACGTGCGACCCCAGTTGGACTCCGAGACGATGATCTCGGTGGGGGAGGCCACCTTCTCGACGTAGGCGACGTGGTTGCCGGTCCTGCCCCACCACGCGACCGAGCCGACCGTCGGCGTCTGGTCGGTCACGGAGGCCATCGCCTTGCCCCAGTCGCGCGCGTTGCCCACCCCCGACTTGGGTCGGACGTTGGGCATCCCGTTGGTGGTGATCAGGCGGTAGGCGACGTAGTTGGTGCAGTTGGTCCCCGTGTACATGCGCCAGTAGCTGGTCCGCTGCTTCGTCTCGTAGCCGAAGTGGTCGTAGCCGGCGCGCTTGCAGGAGGCGTACCCCGAGCACAGCAGCGACGAGCCGGCCTGCGCCGAGACGCCTGCGGAGACGATCAGTCCGCCCACCACGGCCAGGGAGGCGGCGAAAGATATCAGCGCGGTCAGCACCCGAGATTGCGACACGCCGAGCAGCGTACGTGATTTTCGGGACTTGTGGGGCGGAAGTGACGCGGGAGGCCGAGGGGCTCCGACCTGTCGGACCCGCTGCGACGACCCTCGTCCCCTAGGTTGGAGGCATGCGATCTCGACGGGCGTTCTTCCCATGACGGTCGCCGAACCCGACACCTCCTCGCTCTCGCGCCTCCTGCGCGGGGGCTCCCAGGTCGAGCACCAGGCCGCCGAGGGCTCGTCGTTCATGACCGAGCTCCTCGCGGGCCGGGTGAACGCCCGCGGGTACGCCGACTACCTGGCGCGTCTGCGTCGGGTCTACGACGTGCTCGAGTCCCTCGGCCGCGCCCTCGCGGGCGACCCCGTCGCCGACGCGGTGCTCGATCCGGCGCTCGAGCGCACGCCCTCGATCGACGCGGACCAGGCCCACTGGGGCGTCGGCCACGCGGCGACGCCGGCCACCGACGCGTACGTGGCACGCATCGAGAGCATCGCCGCCTCGCCGGCCCGGTTCGTGGCGCACCACTACACCCGCTACCTCGGCGACCTCTCCGGCGGGCGCATCATCGGACGGCTCCTGGAGCAGACCTTCGAGCGGCCGGACGGTCTCGCGTTCTACGCCTTCCCCGGCATCCCGAAGCCCAAGCCCTACAAGGACGCCTACCGCGCTCGGCTCGACGGCCTCGACCTGACGGCGGAGGAGAAGCTCGCCGTGCTGACCGAGGTCAAGACGGTCTTCGGGCTGAACGGCGCGCTCTTCGAGGAGCTCACCGCCGACCTCGACGCCTACCGACGCTGAGGCGCGTCGCCGAGCAAGCGCTCGGTCTCAGGCGTGGTGCTCCTGGGTGCAGCACTTGACGCTGCCGCCGGCCTTGAGCAGCTCGCTCACGTCGACGGGCACGGGGGTGTAGCCCCGTTCGGCGAGCCGGACGGCGAGGTCGCGCGCCTGGACCGGCAGGACCACGTGGTGGCCGTCGCTCACCGCGTTGAGGCCCAGGACCAGGGCGTCGGCCTCGCTGCACTCGATGGCGTCGGGGAACAGCTGGCGCAGGGTCCGGCGGCTGTGGGGCGAGAAGGCCGAGGGCAGGTAGGCGATGTCGGCCGGTGCCTCGCCGTTCCCGTCGTCGAGCACCGCGAGGGCGGTGTCGAGGTGGTAGAACCGCGGGTCGACCAGCTCCAGGCTCACGACGGGCCGGTCGAGTGCGGCGGCCGCCTCCACGTGGGCGTGCAGACTCGTGCGGAAGCCGGTGCCGGCGAGGATCATGGAGGCGAGCACCAGGAAGTCGCCCTCGCCCTCGTTGGTGTGGGCCGGCTCGACGACCTCGATGCCCTGCTCCCTCAGCAGTCCGGCGTGCAGCACGGCCTCGGCCTGGCGCTCGACGTGGCGGAACCGGGCGCCGTAGGCGCGTCCGTCGACGACCAGGGCGCCGTTGGCGGCGAACACCATGTCGGGCAGACCGGCGGCAGGCTCCAGCAGCTCCACGCTGTGCCCGAGTGCGCGGTACGTCTCGACGAGGGCCTGCCACTGCGCCACGGCGCGGTCGCGGTCGACGTGGATGCCCGGCTGCATCCACGCGTTGATCGCGTAGGTGACGTCGAAGTGGGTGGGTGCGCACATCAGGTACGAGCGGACGCGGGCGGTGCGCGCGGTGACGCGGTCGAGCGTCGAGTGGGTGGGGGTCGAGTGGGCGGGAGTGCGGGTGTCGAGCACGGTCACGAGGGCCTCCTGCGGTGGTCGACGGTGCGTGATCACGCAACGAATCAAGCCTAGCGGCGGCTGTTGGCGAACGAGGACTTCGAAACTGCACGTCGGCACGCAGGAATCCGACGAATCCGGCCCGCACGCGGCGATCTGTTGCACGATGAGGGCATGGACGACCTCGATCGCCGCATCATCGACCACCTCGTGCGCGACGGACGGGCGGGATACGCCCGCATCGCCGCCGACGTGGGGCTCTCGGCGCCCGCGGTGAAGCGCCGCATGGACCGCCTCGTCGACGAGGGCGTGATCAAGGGCTTCACCGCCGTCGTGGATCCCGACCTGATGGGGTGGTCGGTCGAGGCGTACGTGGAGGTGCACTGCCGGGGCACGATCACGCCCGAGGCGCTCGGCGAGGCGTTCGCGAAGGTGCCGGAGGTCCACGCGGCGGCCACGGTGTCGGGCCAGGCCGACGCGATGCTGCGCATCGTCGCGCGTGACGTCCGCGACCTCGAGCGGGCGCTCGAACGGGTCCGCATGGAGGTCGACAACGTCGACCACACCGACACCGCGATCGTGCTCTCCCGGCTGATCGACCGCTACACCGGGTGAGGGTCGGCCGGTCAGGCGGGCGGGGCGACGCCGAGCAGGCACACCTCGTTGCCCGACGCATCGGCGCACACCGTCCACGGCAGTCCTGGTGCGGGCTGGGGGAGGACGGTGCCGCCGAGGTCGCGGACGAGGTCGAGGGGGGTGGCGTCGTCGGGACCGGGCCGCACGTCGAGGTGCAGCGTCGACTTCCCGCGGCGGGGTCCGGGCTCCGGGCACAGCTCCAGCAGCGGCCCCGCGCCCGACGGGTGGGCCAGGGCGTGGGGATCGGCCGTGGGCGCCCACCCGGTGACCGCGGCCCAGAAGCGCGCCTCCCGGTCGGGGTCGGCGCAGTCGAGGGGGAGCGCAGCGACCGGGCCGGAGCCGGTGCGGTAGGCGGGGCGGTCCTCCATGACGCAGAACGCGTTGCCGTCGGGGTCCGCGAGCACCACCCAGGGGACGTCGCCCTGACCGATGTCGACGCGGCGGGCGCCGAGCCCCACGAGACGCTCGGCGACGGCGTGCTGCTGCTCGGCGCCGCGCAGGTCGAGGTGGAGCCGCTGGAGGACGTCGGCGGGCGTCGAGGCGGGCGGGAAGCAGAGGTCGAGGAACACCTCCGGCGCTAGGTGCAGGCGCGCCTCGAGGCCGTCGGCGTCCTCGGTCAGCACGTCGGCGCCGAGGGCCTCGGCCCAGAAGTGGCCGAGCGCCCGCGGATCGGGCGAGTCCCAGACGATGTTCTCGACCCGCATGGCGCCATCCTGCCCGAGGTGCGGCACCGGGACCCGATTTGAACGAAGGGCCCCCGCCGACGTAGACTTCCCTGTCGGCCTGATTCGGGCGTCACGACCCCCTGCCCTCGGAGGTTCAGTCCTCAGGGTTCAGTCCTCGCGGTTCACGCCGCGCGGAACGGCTCCTCGGAGCCGAGGGTGCCGTCGCGTGCGTCGGCCGACACAGACGATCAAACCGAGAAGCTGAGGTCCATGGCGAAAAAAGAAGGCGTCATCGAGATGGAGGGTGCTGTCGTCGAGGCACTCCCGAACGCGATGTTCCGGGTCGAGCTGGCCAACGGCCACAAGGTCCTGGCGCACATCAGCGGCAAGATGCGCCAGCACTACATCCGCATCCTCCCCGAGGATCGGGTCGTGGTGGAGCTGTCGCCGTACGACCTCAGCCGTGGACGGATCGTCTACCGCTACAAGTGACCCCGGCCCAGGCCGGAGCACGAGACAACTGCACACCGATACACGTTCAGACTGAAGAAGAGAGAGCTTCTCGATGAAGGTCAACCCGAGCGTGAAGAAGATCTGTGACAAGTGCAAGGTGATCCGTCGCCACGGCCGCGTCATGGTGATCTGCGAGAACCCCCGGCACAAGCAGCGCCAGGGCTGATCGCACTTCTTCACCGCGACACACTGAACATCTGATGGCTCCCGCGCCTCCTCTCACGAGGCGGACGCGGGTCACCCCCGGCGCAGAGGCCGGGGCCCGGCTCAGGAACCCACCATGGGAGTCCTGGAGGCAGCCGGGACGCCCCAGGTGACGACACCTCTGCCGAACCGGAAGGAACTGCCACCATGGCACGCCTCGTCGGAGTCGATCTCCCGCGCGACAAGCGCATCGAGATCGCACTCACCTACATCTTCGGCGTCGGGCGCACCCGCGCCGCCGACACCCTCGCCGCCACCGGCATCAGCCCGGACGTCCGCGTCCACGAGCTGAACGACGACCAGCTCGTCGCGCTGCGTGACCACATCGAGGCCAACTACCAGGTCGAGGGCGACCTGCGCCGTGAGGTCACGGCCGACATCCGTCGCAAGATGGAGATCGGTTCGTACCAGGGCCGTCGCCACCGTGCGCACCTGCCCGTCCGCGGCCAGCGCACGAAGACCAATGCGCGCACCCGCAAGGGCCCGAAGCGCACCGTCGCCGGAAAGAAGAAGTGATCTAGATGCCTCCTAAGAGTGCAGGCGCCAAGAAGGTGCGCCGCAAGGAGAAGAAGAACGTCGTTCAGGGCCAGGCCCACATCAAGAGCACGTTCAACAACACGCACGTGACGATCACCGACCCCAGTGGTGGAGTGATCGCGTGGGCCTCCGGCGGAACCGTCGGCTTCAAGGGCTCGCGCAAGTCCACGCCCTTCGCGGCGGGCATGGCGGCCGAGGCCGCCGGTCGCCAGGCGATGGAGCACGGGATGAAGAAGGTCGACGTCTTCGTGAAGGGCCCGGGTTCGGGCCGCGAGACGGCGATCCGGTCGCTGAGCGGCGTCGGCCTCGAGGTCGGCACCATCTCCGACGTGACCCCCAGCCCCCACAACGGCTGCCGTCCCCCCAAGCACCGTCGTCTCTGATCCCCGCGATCAGAGTCCGCGAAGAATCCAGGAGTTAGATCATGGCCCGTTACACCGGACCTCTCACCAAGAAGTCGCGCCGTCTCGGCGTCGACCTCGTCGGTGGCGACGCCGCGTTCGAGCGTCGTCCCTACCCCCCGGGCATGCACGGTCGTGCCCGCATCAAGGAGTCGGAGTACCGCACCCAGCTGCAGGAGAAGCAGAAGGCGCGCTACACCTACGGCGTCCTCGAGAAGCAGTTCCGCAAGTACTATGAGAACGCGCACCGCAAGCCCGGCAAGACCGGTGACAACCTGCTGAGCCTGCTCGAGAGCCGGCTCGACAACGTCGTCTACCGTGCCGGCCTGGCCCGCACCCGTCGCCACGCGCGCCAGCTCGTGACGCACGGACACTTCATCGTCAACGGCGTGAAGACGAACATCCCGTCCTTCCAGGTCAGCAAGCACGACATCATCGATGTCAAGCCCAAGAGCCTGGAGACGACGCCGTTCATCGTCGCCCGTGAGACGCACGACAAGGACACCGTTCCCGGCTGGCTCGACGTCGATCCCGATCGCGGTCGGATCCTGGTGCACCAGCGCCCGGTCCGCGAGCAGATCACCGTCCCCATCCAGGAGCAGCTGATCGTGGAGTTCTACTCCAAGATCTGATCCACCCCGTTCCACTGAGCCGGTCCTTCAAATAGCGGGAGGACCGGAAAGGAAGTTCAACCATGCTCATCGCACAGCGCCCCGTCCTGACCGAAGAGGTCGTCGCCGACAACCGTTCACGGTTCGTCATCGAGCCTCTCGAGCCCGGCTTCGGCTACACCCTCGGCAACTCGCTGCGCCGCACGCTCCTCAGCTCCATCCCGGGCGCGTCGGTCACGTCGATCAAGATCGACGGCATCCAGCACGAGTTCTCCACCGTCCCGGGTGTCACCGAGGACGTCACCGAGATCATCCTCAACCTCAAGAACCTGGTCGTCTCCTCCGAGCACGACGAGCCGTTCGTCATGGTCCTGCGCAAGCAGGGTGCCGGTGTGGCCACCGCGGCCGACATCGAGGCCCCCGCGGGCGTCGAGGTCCACAACCCCGACCTGCACATCGCCACGCTGAACGACAAGGCCAGCCTGGAGATCGAGCTCGTCGTGGAGCGTGGCCGCGGCTACGTCTCGGCGGTGCAGAACAAGACCGGCGACGAGGAGATCGGCCGCATGCCGATCGACTCGATCTACAGCCCCGTCCTCAAGGTCACCTACAAGGTCGAGGCCACCCGAGTCGAGCAGCGCACCGACTTCGACAAGCTGATCATCGACGTCGAGACGAAGTCGTCGATGGCGCCGCGTGACGCGATCGCGTCGGCCGGCTCGACCCTGGTCGAGCTGTTCGGTCTGGCTCGTGAGCTCAACGTCGAGGCCGAGGGCATCGACATCGGCCCGTCGCCCGTCGACGAGCAGCTCGCCGCCGACCTCGCCCTGCCGATCGAGGACCTGAACTTCACGGTCCGCTCGTACAACTGCCTCAAGCGCGAGGGCATCCACTCCGTGGGTGAGCTCATCACGCGCTCGGAGCAGGACCTGCTCGACATCCGCAACTTCGGCTCGAAGTCGATCGACGAGGTCAAGGCCAAGCTGGCCGAGATGGGCCTGGCCCTCAAGGACAGCCCGGCCGGGTTCGACCCGTCGGCCGTGCTCGACTCCTACGACGACGACGCCAGCTTCGCCGAGGACGAGCAGTACTGAGCTGCTCGCTCATCGACCTGTTCACTGACCTGGAGACAGACACATGCCCACGCCCACCAAGGGAGCCCGCCTCGGCGGCAGCCCGTCGCACCAGCGCCTGATCCTGGCCAACCTCGCGACGGCTCTGTTCGAGCACGGCCGGATCACCACCACCGAGGCCAAGGCCCGCCGTCTGCGGCCCTACGCCGAGCAGCTCATCACCAAGGCCAAGACCGACACGGTGGCCAACCGCCGCCAGGTCGTCAAGGTCGTGCGTGACAAGAGCGTCCTGCACACCCTGTTCACCGAGATCGGTCCCGCCATGGCGAGCCGTCCCGGCGGCTACACGCGCATCACGAAGATCGGTCCGCGCAAGGGCGACAACGCCCCCATGGCCGTCATCGAGATCGTCGAGGCCAAGGAGTTCGCCGCGCAGGCGACCGCTCCTGCCGCTGCGCCCGCCGCGGCTCCGGCCGAGGACGAGACCCCCGCGGTGAACGCGTCCGACGACGCCGAGCAGGTCGAGACCGACGTCGTCGCCGGTGCTCCGGCCACGGAGTCCGAGACCGAGCCGGCCACCTCCGAGGACGTCGAGGCCGCGGCCGAGGCTGTCGAGGAGCCCGCCTCCGACGAAGGCACCGACAAGGCCTGACCAGGTCGTGTCGCCGAACGGCCCCCACCGCACCGCGGTGGGGGCCGTTCGCCTTTCTGATGCAGATTTCTCGTTCGGACCCCCAGGGACTCGGCTGGGACCTAGGCTCGCGTGAGGCGCATCGCGAGGTGCGCCGTCGTCGTGCGTCGAGGGAGTCGTGGTGGGGAAGTCCGGAGTCGTCGTCATCGCAGCAGGGACCGTCCTGGCCGCGCTCCTGCCGGCATCTGCTGTCGCGGTTGCCGGACCGCAGACGCAGGTCGGGGAGGTGGTTCGTCCGGCATCGAGTGAGACCCCCAGGGTGGCGCGGGGTCTGGTGGTGAAGAGCCGGGCGAGTGACGCGACACTGCTCCGGTCGGTGCGCAGGGCGGCCCGGGACGCGGACGTCACCACCGAGGACGTCCAGCAGCCGGACCAGCTGACCGGCTCGCTGAGCATCGTCGACTTCGGCGAGACGGTGCCGTTCGAGACCGCTGCCGACGTCGCGGCCTCGGTCGCCGAGCGTGCTGACGTGGAGTGGGCCATCCCGAACGGACGGATGAGGCCGAGCGCCGCATCGCCCGTGACTCCCGACGACCCGCTCTTCAGGGACCAGTACCAGCTCTGGGACTTCACGGCGAAGGTGCGAGGTGGCTTCAGCACGCGTGCCCCGTCCGTCTGGTCGACGACGAAGGGTTCCGGCGTCGTGGTCGCCGTGCTCGACACCGGCGTCGTGAGGAGCCATCCGGATCTGAAGAACCAGCTGGTCGCGGGCTACGACATGATCGACGCCGACCAGGACATGGCGGGGGAACCCCTGGGGTCGGGCGACGAGTTCGAGTTCTACACCGCGAACGACGGTGACGGCAGGGACTCCGACCCGTCGGATCCCGGCGACTGGATCCCGCGCGGTGACACCTACTGCTACGGCGACGACGAGGGGCCGCTCGACGAGCCGGAGGACAGCAGCTGGCACGGCACGCACGTGGCCGGCATCATCGCGGCGCAGCAGAACAACAGGCTCGGCATCAGCGGGGTCGCCCCTGCGGCGAAGATCCAGCCGGTGAGGGTCCTGGGCCGCTGCGGAGGGTGGGACTCCGACATCCTGGCGGGCATCGAGTGGGCTTCGGGCGGCGACGTGGAGGGCGTTCCTGCGAACGCGACCCCGGCCGACGTGATCAACCTGTCGCTCGGCGGCTACTTCGAGGGGATCGAGGATCTCGTACCCGCCTACTGCAGTGCCTACGGGGACGTCATGGGAGCAGCGGCCCAGCGAGGCGCGGTGACCGTCGTCGCTGCGGGCAACGACGGGGGCGATGCCGACCTCGCCGTTCCTGCCGCCTGCCCGAACGCGGTGTCCGTCGCTGCCACGAGCCGAGCCGGACGCGCCGCGTTCTACACCAACCGCGGCCCCTCGGTCGACATCGCGGCGTACGGGGGCGACTTCGCCGTGGACGGCGACGCCGTGCTGTCGACGGTCGATCGCGGCACGACCTCCCCGGTCGGTGCCGGCTACGACATGTACATGGGCACCAGCATGGCGGCCCCCAGCGTCTCCGGCGCCGCTGCGCTGCTGATCGCGGCCGGGGTGCCGTCCCACCAGGTCGAGTCCCTCCTGAGGGAGGACGTGCAGCCGTTCCGTGCGTACTCGTCCAAGGATGCTGCCCACGTGATCCGTCCACCCGGCGGTGAGCCGTTCACCGTCGACCTCAACTGCGACGACGAGGTCTGCGGGAGCGGGGTGCTGGACCTGGCGCGCCACGACGTGGCTGTCCTCTTCGAGGAGGCCGACTTCCGACCGTCGGTCGTCCACGGTCAGAGCGTGACGTACACCGTCCGGGCACTGGAGTCCTCTTCAGGTACGCCATGGCGCGGCCCGATCGAGCTGCGTCGTGGTTCGTCGGTGCTGGCCCGTGGCGTCGTCGACGCCGAGGGACGCGCCCGGTTGACGGTCCGTGGCACAGCCTGGGCGGCGCCGCGCACCACGATCCGAGCGGTGATGCCGGCGGGGCACGACTGGGACTCGGCCGTCCAGTCGATCTCGGTGGCCAAGGCACGTTCGTCCGTGTCACAGTCGATCGCGTCGAAGGTGAGCCGGAAGAAGAAGGCGAAGATCACCGTCACCGTCAAGGTGGCCGGGGTGGCGAGCCCCACCGGGCAGCTTCGGGTGTACGACGGGAAGAAGCGCATCGCGACGGCGAACCTGTCCTCCACCGGGAAGGGCAAGCGGGTCGTCTCGCTCCCGAAGCTCACGAAGGGCAAGCACCGGATCAAGACGGTCTACGTCGGCACGAGCAACATCACCGGCAGGACGTCGACCACCCGGACGGTGACGTCGAGATAGCTCAGCCCCGGCGCACGGTCAGCACGCGGAAGCCCTTGCTGCTGGTCGTGCGCTCGGTGGGCCACCCCTGGTCGGTGAGCCAACGCTGCAGGCTGTCGGCACCGAGGTTCTTGCCCACCACCAGGCGGGCATGACCGTCGTCGCTGAGCCGCGCGAGCCAATGCAGGAGCAGGTCGTGCAGGGCCGGCTTGCCGATGCGGATCGGTGGGTTCGACCAGATCGCGTCGAAGCGCACATGGTCGGGCACCGACTCCGGCGCGGCGACGTGGACCCGCTCGCCGGCGCCGAGTGCGGCGGCGTTGAGTGCGGTCAGCTCCCGCGCCCGCTCGTTGACGTCGACCGCCCACACCGTGGCCGACGGCGACGCCGTGGCGACGGCGAGCGCGATCGGGCCCCAGCCGCAGCCGAGGTCGAGGACGGTGCCCGTCGGGGGACCGTCCGACTCGAGCAGCACGCGGGTGGCGTGGTCGAGGTGGTCGCCGGAGAAGACTCCGCCGCCCGTGGTGCACCTCAGGTCGTGGCCCCAGGCCGAGAAGTGCACCTCGCGCCGGTCTTCGGCCGTGCTCGGCCGCTCGTCGAAGTAGTGCCCGCTCACCCCGCCATGGTCGCAGGCGAGCGTCCGGGCCGGGGGAGCGGTCAGCAGTGCCGGAAGACGTAGCCTCGCGTCCCGCGCGGCACGACGTCCCGGTCCCGCAGGAGGATGGGGTGGTCGCCGGTCCGGGCCTTGCACGCTCGGGTGTAGGCGCTGCGCCCGTTGTCGGTGTACTCGATCTCGACCACGGCACCCCCGTAGGCGTCGATGTAGGCGCCGCACTCGCGGTAGACCTCGCACTCCTCGGCCACCGCGAAGTCGAAGCCGAGCGCCCGACCGTCGACCTCGGGCGTGTTCTTCTGGGCGATCGCCAACCCCGCCGCGTGGGCAGCCTTGACGAGCGCGCGTGCCGTCGAGACGGTCTGGGCCTTCGTGAGCAGGCCGCGGGAGCGGGTCCAGGCGTCGAGGTTGTCGGCCTCGATCGCGTCGTAGCCGGCCTTCGCGCAGCTGCGGAACCAGCCCGCGACGACCGCCGTCAGCTCGGCGCGCTTGGCTGCGGTGCGCTGGTCGAGCAGCACCTCGTCGGGCCAGTCCGGATCGCGCACGAGCGCTCCCTTGCGCTTCAGCAGCAGCGTGGGGTGGCGCTGCTTCCACCAGGAGAGCGAGCCGGGCTGGGTCTGGAACGCGTTGACGTAGCAGATCGAGTAGCGGGAGGCGTCCGGCGCCTCCGTGCGGTCGCGGACCACCACCGTGACGTCGGACGCGGGGCGGTAGGCCCCGCCCAGCTGGTAGTCGACGACGGCGCCGGACGGCAACGTCGCAGGGCTCGGCGCGGGGGCGGACGACGTCGGGCTCGGCGCCCCCTGGGCCGAGCAGGCGCCGAGGACGAGCAGGCACGCCAGGACGCCGGTGATGACAGCGTGTCGACGGCAGGAGGAGGGGAGGAGCTGCACCCCTCCACGATAGGTCGCGAGCGTCCGCGGCCGAGAGGCGTCGAGCTCACGTCTCGCGCACGATCGAGGAATTCTTCGAGGCGACCCATCCATGCGGGCGAGTGTGACGAATGACACGTAGTACGCCGGCACCGGGTCGGTGACGACTTCGGAGGATCCATGCGCACGTCCATCAAGACCACGCTCTCCCTCGCTGCCGCGGCCGCACTCACGACCGGCGCGCTCGCCGCGATGTCAGGCGGTGCGCAGGCCGCACCGCAGGCCGGTGACCGCGCCTTCGTGCTGAATGGCGCGGGCAACACCCTGCGCGTCATCCCGCTCACCAGCCCCACCCGCCAGTCGACCGTCGGCGTCATCTCCGGCCTGCAGGAGGGTGACTCGAAGATCGTCGGTATCGACCAGCGTCCCGCCAACAAGCTCATCTACGGTCTGGGCGACGGCGGCGGGCTCTACGCCCTCAACCGCTTCACCGCCAAGGCCACGAAGGTCGGCGACCTCAAGGTCGAGCTCGAGGGCGAGTCCTTCGGCGTCGACTTCAACCCTGCTGCCGACGCGCTGCGGATCGTCTCGAACACCGGTCAGAACCTGCGTCACCCGATGGCGACCCAGGCCACGGTGGCCGACAAGGACCTCGCGCTCGCGAACAACGACTTCATCGTCACGGGTGCCGCGTACACCAACAACGACGCCTCGGCGGACACCGGCACCCAGCTGTTCGACATCGAGAACGCGCAGGACCAGCTGGTCCTGCAGGTCCCGCCGAACGACGGCACGCTCGTGCCGATCGGCAAGCTCGGCCTGGCGATCGACAACGACGCGTCCGGCTTCGACATCCTCAGCCGCACGGCCGGGGGCCGCACGGTCTCGAACACCGGCTACGCCGCGTTGAAGGTCAACGGGACCCCCAGCCTGTACGAGATCGACCTCTCCACGGGCAAGGCCACCCGCATCGGCGGCCTGAACTTCGGCGCCTCCGACCTCGCGGTCGAGAACCGCTGACCCGCACCCTCACCGGTCGACGGACCCCTCGCTCTCACGGAGCGGGGGTTCGTCGCGCCGCCGACGTGCCTGCTCGGCCCGGGCAACCAGACCGGCGTCGTCGGGGTACACGACCTCCTCGAGCACCAGACCGTGCGCCGGCATGACCTTCACGCGGGAGTCGCGCTCGCCGGCGAGCAGCACGTCTCGCGCCCAGGTCGGCTCGTGGCGGGACTCGCCGACGGCGACGAGGGCACCCATCAGTGCGCGGACCATGGAGTGGCAGAACGCGTCGGCGCGAACCGTCGTGACGAGGAGCGCGTCGTCCGGACGGCGCACCGTGCTCAGCTCGAGCAGGGTACGGATGGTCGTGGCGCCCTCGCGTCGGCGGCAGAAGGCGGCGAAGTCGTGCTCGCCGGTGAGCAGCAGCCCGGCGGCGTTCATGGCGTCGACGTCGAGCGGCTTCGGCCACGCGACGACGTGTCCGCGGGCGAGCGGGTCGAGCCGCGCGGGGCGGTCCTGCACGCGGTAGGCGTACCGACGTTCGAGCGCCGCGAATCGGGCGTCGAAGCCGGGCGCCGCCTCGGTGACGGCCCGCACGGTCACGTCGGGGGGCAGGAGCCGGCGCAGCCGACGAGCGAGCTGGTCGGGCTCCACCGGGTCGTCGAGGTCGACGTGCGCGACCTGTCCGCGGGCGTGCACGCCGGCGTCGGTACGCCCCGCGCAGGTGAGTGCGGGGCGCGTCCCGAGGCGCAGGACGGTGCCGATCGCCTCCTCCACGGTCTCCTGCACAGTGCGCAGCCCGGGCTGCGTCGCCCACCCGCGGAACCCGGCTCCGTCGTAGGAAAGATCGAGTCGCAGCCGCACGCCGCCACCGTAGTGCCTACCGTGGTGCCATGAGGAACGGACTCGCGTCCCTGGCAGCCACGGCGCTGGTGCTGACGGGCTGCTCGACGACCCCCGAGCAGGAGAGGCTCCCCGCCGCCACGGAGGCCGCCGTGCAGCCGGCGGCGAGCACCCGCACGCCACCTACGGCCGTCGTCCTCACACCGTCCGCCACCCCGTCGACGGCGCAGACGTTCACCTGGAGGTCGGCCAAGGCCTGGAAGAACCAGCGCGTCGTGGCCCGTCCCATGTCCGGAGGCCCCGAGGTCCGGGCCCCGGCGAGGCGCAAGGCCGCCACGACCGCGCGCGACAGTGGGTCCGTGCGACCGGCGTACACCGCCACGCTGCGCGGGCTGCAGCCCGGCACCCGCTACCGCTACCGCGTGGCCAACGACGGCGGCAGCGCGGGCGACTTCTTCTTCACCACGCCCGCAACCGAGCTCGAGCCCTGGACGTTCCTGACCCTCGGCGACACCCAGGTCGACAACGCCGACCGTCCGGCCGCCATCGTCAAGGCTGCCGTCAAGCGCTTCCCGACCGCCAACCTCGTGCTGCACGCCGGCGACGTCGTCAACCACCCGTGGGTGCACCAGGAGTGGGTCGACCTCATGGCCGCGCTCGCGCCCGTGCGGATGAGCCGCAACGTCGTGGCCTCGATCGGCAACCACGAGCAGTGCGTGCTCGTGAAGAACTGCCGCTCCGGCCAGGCACAGGGGTTCCGCACCTACTTCTCCTCGCCGTCGAACGGCGTCACGGGCCAGCGCCCCACCTGGTACCGCTTCGACCAGCAGGGCGTCCGCTTCGTGGTGCTCGACTCCTTTGGCTCCGACCTGGCGGCCCAGGCCCGGTTCCTGGACGCACAGCTGCAGGACAACCCGAACCGGTGGAGCGTCGTGCTGCTGCACGCGGGTCCCTTCGCGTCGCGGGCGGACCGCACCAACAGCGCCGTCTTCTCCACGGTCCTGCCCGTCATCGAGAAGCACGACGTCGACCTCGTGCTCAGCGGCCACGACCACGTCTTCAGCAGCGGGCACCGGGGCGACCCCGACAGCACGGTGTTCGCGACCTCGGTGTCCGGCCCCAAGTACTACGAGATCTCGCGCGCCGACTGGGACCGCCGAGGCGCCACCCGTGCGCGGTGGGCCGAGAGGATCAGCACCTACCAGGTGGTCGACGTCGCCGCGGACACGCTGCGGTTCCGCTCGATCGTCGCGTCCAAGGGCTCGGGCTCGACGCCGTCGATCGCCTACGGCGCGGCCCTCGACGACGTGACGATCACCAAGGACGCCGACGGCGACAAGTCCGTCACCCGACGCTGAAAGCTCAGCCGGCCAGGCGGACGGCGTTGCACGAGGGGCGGCTGAGCATCGTGACGTCCATGGTGCCGATCTTGATCCCGAGCGACGAGAGCAGGGGCGTGAGCAGACCTTCGAGCAGGGGGTTGAGCACCGTCAGGAGGAAGTTCGTGACGGACGAGAGCAGACCGCCCAGCAGACCGTTGTTGTCGACCTCGACGGCGAAGTTCACGCTGCTGCTGAAGGTGTGGTTGGCGGGCGTGGGAAGGCCCGCGCCGGCGGGGTAGGTGAAGGTGTGGCTGCCCGCGTTCGTCGCAGCCACCACCTCCTTGAGGTGGAGAGGAAGGTCCTTGCGGGGGTTCAGCAGGCTGGCTGCGGTCAGTCGGGCCGACCCCGTGCCTCCGTACCCGACGACGCGCGCTGCCGTGGTCTGCCCGGCGATGGTCACGCTCGCCGGGCCCGTGCACTGCAAGGACGACAGGGTGGCCGTGCCCTCGCCGACGCGGACGCCCATGCTGATCTCGGCGTAGGCGAGGAGCGAGGTCCCCACGGTGGTCTCGAGGTCGACCCGGGCCTGGGCCGTGCGGGCGGTGACCCCGGCCTTGCCGCAGGCGATCTGTGGTGGCTCGACGATGACGATCTGGGCGTTGGCGTTGAGCAGGCCGAGCGGGAGGCTGAGACCGAGCTGGTCGATGCGCAAGGCGTTGGTGCCGTTGGCGGCGACGATGGACGCCCCGACGAGGTCGAGCGCGTTGACCGTCGCCGAGAGGGCGGCGTTGCCGGTGGTGTCGAGTGCGAGGAAGTTGCTCACGTCGGCCCGCAGACCCGTGGCACGCGCTGCGATCGACTCCAGCAGGGTCGCGCTCACGAGGTCGCCCTGCTTGCGGACGACGGAGGCCGCCGCCAGCGTGAACGTCTGCAGGGAGACGTCGAGCGCTGCGAGCTCCTGCGGCGTGCCGACGCCGAGGGCGGCCGCGAGGTCGACGAGCGGGACCTGCACGTTCTTGAGGCTCACGAGGCCTGTGTAGCCGACGACGTCGAGGCCGTTGACCTTGATGACGCGGTCGAGGATCGGTCCGATGGCGCTGCCGGACGTGCTGAGCGTGAGCGTCTTGGTGCCGACGGAGAAGCAGACGGCCGCGTCGGACCGTGTCCCGATCGCCGTCCGTGTGGCCGAGCCCGAGTCGTTCCCGATCACGGGGGCGAAGGCGTAGTCCACGGTCGTGGCCGCGGTGATCCGCACCGCGTCGCAGCCGGTGGTTCCGGAGCCGGCGACGAAGGCACCGGTGGAGCTGAGGTGGCCCGGCGTCACGACCAGCGGCGACGACGTGCCGACGCGGCGGCCCTGGCGGGCCAGGCTCGCGTCCGCCGCGGCCTGGAGCGTCGACGTGGTGCAGGTCGGCAGCTTGCGTGCGGCGTCGAGGGCCGCCACGTCGGCGACCGCCTGCATGTCGCGCGCAGCGACGCGCTGCACGCCGAGATCGGTCGCGAACGCGGTGAAGCCGACCACGACGACCATGATGAGCGCGGTCAGGGGCAGGATGGCGCCCCGCTCGTCGTGTCGCTGACGCCTCACGAGCTCACCTCGCTGGTCGTCGTGTAGCCGATGGTGGTGGGGAGGGTGATGCCGAGCCCGGGGAAGGACGGGATCAGCGGGTTGGCGCGGTAGTTGTGGCTGATCGCGATCCGCGCGCACTGCACGGTCGAGCCGGTCGTGCACGCCGTGGTGGAGACGCCGCACGTCCCGACCGTGGCGCCGTTGCGGGTGAGCGTGCCCGCCGACGTGCAGGTGACGCCGTAGGAGGAGAGCGAGCGGTTGATCGCCGCTCTGGCTCGATCGGCCGGCACGGTCGACCCCGTGGGGGAGACCGAGACGGCCATGGCGCGGGCGCCCTCGGCGGCCGCCTGGCTGATGCCCTGGCGGTAGCTCAGCATCCAGCCGTAGCTGATGACGCCGAACAGCAGCGCGACGAAGATCGGCAGCACGAGGGCGAACTCGACCGCAGCAGCACCGTCGTCGCGTCGACGGCGCGATCGCCCGTCGTCCGTGCGTGCCTGTCGTGGTCCGACCATCACGATGCTCCCTCGACCCGTGACCTGTCGGCTCCGCCCTGTGCAGGACCGACGCGAAAGCTCCCTCCCCGACCCGGAACTCCCATCCGGTCGAGGCTTTCGTCCTGAAATCTAGCGTGACGAAAGGCCCCCTGTCCCTGGAATCAGGGAACAGGGGGCTGTGCTGGTCGTCCGCCCGTGGCCCGGAACCCCCGCCGTGCTGGTCGTCCGCCCGTGGCCCGGAACCCCGGCCGTGCTGGTCGTCCGCCCGTGGCCCGGAACCCCGGCCGTGCTGGTCGTCCGCCCGTGGCCCGGAACCCC